>CAJPML010000131.1 GCA_905371725.1 Leptotrichia sp. oral taxon 215 | reverse complement strand
GATTAACCACATCACTTCTTATTTAATTTTATTTCCTGTTAATATATTTCTTTTTAAGCCCATAAGACACCGCTTCAAGAATGACAGCAGTAAATAAAATCATATATGCGAAAACGCCCACTTCTTTCAAATCATGATACATAGTACCCGCCATAAACATTTCATATCCTATTCCGCCGGCTCCTGAAGCCGCTCCAACGACAACCGCATTAGTAAAGTTCATTTCAAAACGTACAAATGTCCATGACAGTATCGATGCCATCGATGAAGGAATTACTGCCTGAAATATAATCTGCCACCATGAAGCACCGCTTGCCTTCAACGCTTCAATTGTTTCCCTGTCCAGTTCCTCTATACTTTCAGAATATGCCTTCACAAGAAATGCGACTGTATGAAAAGAAATTCCGATAACTGCGGCTTCCACTCCTATATTTGCAACGACAGAGAATACCATAACCCACAGTATTGTAGGAATTGATCTTATAAAAGATACTGTAACTCTTATTATTTCAGATGTTTTCCCTCCTGAAAGATTTTCAGCTGCAAAAAATGACAGAAACAATGCAATAAAACCCCCAATCATTGTCGACATCATTGCAAGGGACAGGCTCACTCCCAGGCTTTGAAATATTTCTAAAAAGCTGTATCTGTCTGAAAGCCTTGCACCTAAAAACATTTCCCGCAAATTTTTAACAAATTCCCTTAAGGCATTCCCTATATTTACATCTCCTGTATCTATTGTAAACATTGTATACAATCCTGTTATACAAAAGATAATTAATGTAGCTGTTAAATAAGCTCTTGCTCTTGTAAACTTTTTTATTACTATTTTACCATTCCTATTTTTTTCCATATAGCTTTCTCCTGTCATTTCTTCACCTCCCGGTCTATATTAAAGCAGTTCCTTTCTTATCTTATTTGATATCAGTTCTATTGTTGAAACTATAACTGCCACAATAAGTATGACAAGACCTGCGGCATCATATCTGAAACTTCTGTAATACAGATTGAATATGAATCCTATCCCTGTTCCTGTAAGTATTCCTATAAGAGTTGCCTCCCTCACATTGTTTTCAGTATAGTACAGAACCCATGAAACAAGCTGTGAAGAAACACTTGGAATTACCCCCTGAAATACAATCTGCCACCACGAAGCTCCTGTCGCCTTCAATGCTTCCACTACATCTCCTGCAACTTCATCTATAGTCTCCATGAAGGATCTTGTCAGATATCCGAATGTTATAAATGTCAACGACAGAAGTCCTGTAAACTGGCTCTGCTTAAATGAAAACAGCAGCAGCAGTGACCATGCCACAACTGGCATGTTTCTGAAAAACGAGGCTGTAAGTTTCACTGCAAATACAGCTACTTTACTTATTCCTACCGTTTCAGATCCAATCACTGACATTATAAGTGCAAATATTGATGAAAGCAGTGTTGAAGTCAGTGCCAGCAGAATGGTTTCAAATGCCGGTTTCATAATTTTAGGCAGATATTTTAATGTATTCCCGTTAGGAATGAATTTCTGAAACAGCCATAATACTCCTTTTGGAACTGATAAGAATGCCAGTCCATTTTCAAATCCTGAAATCATGGATGATACAGCATATAATATTATAACAGAAAGCAGAAATATTATTTTTGACTGCATTCTCCTCTTAAATATATCTTTATTAGTTAACTTCATTAAATTCCCTTCCCCGATTCTATTGATTTATTTTCTGATGACTTTTTCTTGTTAAATCCCGTTGTCTTCCCCAAAACCTGAATAAATTTTTTCCACCTTTTCCTTTGTCAAATTTTCTACGGCATCATCAAATACTTTATATCCTTCATTTAAACCGATAATTCTATCAGAGTACTTTGTCGCAATGTCAACCTGATGTAAATTTACAATACATGTTATTCCCATTTCATCAGTAATTTTTCTTAAGTAATCCATCACCCTTTCTGAACTTTTCGGATCAAGCGAGGCAATCGGCTCATCACACAGAAGAAGTACAGGATTCTGCATCAGAGCCCTTGCAATTCCAACTCTCTGTTTCTGACCACCGCTTAATTCACTGCATCTCTGATAGGCATATTTCATCATATCAACCTTTTCCAGTATACTGAAGGCTTCCTTTTTTTCTTCCTCCGTATACAGTCCCAGCGACCCTGCCAGTACCGATTTGTACCCCAGTCTTCCATGAAGAACATTTTCAATAACTGTAAGTCTTTCAACAAGATTATAGCTCTGGAATATCATTCCTATCTGTCTTCTGAACCTATTTATTTCCTTTCCTTTAAGTTTCTCAATCTGAACATCATTGAAAAGTATGGTTCCTGCATCTATATCAATCATTCTGTTTATTGTCCTCAGCAAAGTCGATTTCCCTGAACCTGAAGGCCCTATAACTGAAATGAATTCACCCTTTTCGGCTGTCAGTGAAACATCTTTCAGGGCTGTTATCCCGTTTTTATATTTTTTTGTGATATTATTTACTGATAGCAGCATTTTCAATCCCTTTCTTTTACTGTTATATTTATTTTACCGGTATTAATTAAAAAGGCCGGATTCCCTCCAGCCTTCCAATTCTATTTTTATATTCCTTTTTATTTTTTATAATGGTCAGTTGCATTATTCATGCATTTTATATCCCCTTTTATTCTTTTGCCTGCTCATACCATTTTGAATCTGTTTCCAGGAATCCTACATTCGGATTTTCCTTCAGGAACAGTCCTCTTATCTTGCTTTTCTTGTCACTGAATATTGCAGGATTGTCTGTTGTTTCCTTTGACATAAGGGCTTTTTTAATTTTATCCTGATCTTCTTTAGAAAGTTTTTTTACATTGAATACTATCGGTCCGTTAAATACAGGTATTGATTTTATTACAGTGAAACTTTTCCCTGCATAATCCCCAAACGGCGCAACTGCACCCTGTTTTACCTTATAAGTGGCTCCTGCTTTATTTTCCTGCCCTGAAGTCAGTTCATATATTGTAAATGACTTTGGAATGGCAAATGTAGCAATGTCAGAATCCTTTTTAAATAGATTTACCTGTGCTCCTGGATGAGATCCTCCAAATATTACTTTTGAGAAAACTTTTCCTTCCTGTATTACTTCATCATTGTCCTTTAGATTAAATATCTTTACAATTTCTTGTGCAGGTATTTTAAATCCTGATGTTGAACTATTTGTAACAAATGTTATTGATTTTCCCTGCATCTTTTTAAGGTCGTATCCGTCTCCAGACTTATACTGCGGAGCATCTTCCTCCCTTACGGCTATAAAACTGTAATAGAAAGCATCTTCCAATGTTCCGCTGGCTCCTGAATTTGTCAATACAGCTTCCACATCCTTACTTCTTTCCCTTGCATTCAGCAGAGCTTCTGCACCAATATACGCAATCTGAGCCTGTCCTGAGATTATATTTTCCACTGCAATGTTATAATCTGTAGTCGTTATTATTTCAACCTTTTTTCCAGTAGCCTTTTCTATCACCTTTGCAAATTCTTCCCTCGAGTTTTTCAGCGAATCATTCGACTCATTAGGTAGGAACACTATTTTTATTTTATCTTCCTTTTTTCCACAGCTTAATAATACTAATGATATTAATGCAATTAAAACTATTTTCAGAATATTTTTTTTCATTTTTGTCTCCTTTATTTTAATTTCTCTTCATTTGTTTTTTCTAAATTGTCGACATATTATATCAATTTTTTTCATTTTTTTCTATACTCTAAATACGAAAAACTTTTAAAATTCATATAAGATTTTCTATATATTTTCAATAATTTCTTTCAAATTTTTTAAAGGAACCAAATTTGTCTTTTCAATAGAAATGATTTTACTGCATTCAAATACTTTCTTTTTTCCATTCTTATAAATCAAAGCTTCTAAATTCCACTTTCCCTTACATGAAAAAATTCTTAAAAATTGCACTTCTTCCTCTGTTTTATTTCTTCCTTTCTGATATACTATTTTACAAATTTTATTTTCAATTATCACTTCTACTATATCTTTCAATAATGAGCTATTTTTTCTGGCTTTTTTCATTTCCACTTTTAATATCTTTTCTATTAAAAAAAGCTTCTTTAACTGTTCTTTTGAAAGACAAGCCTCAAATTTAGCTTTTAATTTTTCTTTATCTAAATTAAATGGACACATTTCATATGTTTCCAATGTTAGCATTCCAAAATAAAGAGAAAAAACCTCATTTTCTGTAAACATAGCTGATGAAAGCAATTTTTTATTTACTATCTTATATTTACCATATCTACCTACTTCAGAATATATAGGAACACCAATTTTTTCAAGAGATTGAATATCTCTAAGAGCCGTTCTTTTTGAAACACCGTATTTTTCAGTTATATCTTTTAAATTAAATTGATTTTTCTTATTAAGATAAAACATCATATCATTTATTCTTTCAGATTTATTCATTATTTTCTTGTATGATAAATATATAAAATATTTACCTATACAACCTCCTTTCAT
>CAJPML010000130.1 GCA_905371725.1 Leptotrichia sp. oral taxon 215 | reverse complement strand
TATAAATACAGGTTCGACTACTATAATTCCTAATATAAAGGGAATTTCAGAAAGTAAACATGTTTATACAAGCACTTCACTTATGGAATTAAAGGAACTTCCAAAAAAACTGACTATAATAGGTGCAGGATATATTGGACTTGAATTTGCTTCAATGTATTCTGAATTCGGATCGGAAGTTACAGTTATTGACATGGCTGACAGATTAATGCCAAGAGAAGATGAAGAAATTGCTGAGAGAGTAAAAGCAATACTTGAAGCAAAAGGAATAAAATTTCTTCTGAAATCAAAAATAGAAGAAATTGCTGACAGAAATGGTAAGGGATATGTAAAAATTTCAGGAGAAACAGGAGAAAATGAAGTTGAGTCAGATGCAATACTTGTAGCAATAGGAAGAAAACCTAATACAGATGGGCTTAATCTGGAAGCGGCAGGAGTAAAGACTGATGAAAGAGGAGCGGTTGCAGTTGATGAAACATTGAAAACGACAGCTGATAATATATGGGCAATGGGAGATGTAAAAGGTGGACTTCAGTTTACATATATTTCCCTTGATGATTTCAGAATAATAAGAGATAATGTCTATGGAAATGGGAACAGAACAGTAAATGACAGAAACGTAATACCTTACAGTGTATTTATAAATCCACCTTTATCAAGAGTGGGAATGACTGAAAAAGAAGCTATTGAAAAAGGGTATGAAGTGAAAACGGGAAAACTGGAAGCCATGGCTATTCCAAAAGGAAAAATAGAAGGAGTAACAGATGGTCTCCTTAAAACAGTGGTGGATGCCAAGACAGATAAAATACTTGGATGTACTTTACTGTGTAATACTTCCCATGAAATGATAAATGTTGTAGCAGCTGCAATTAAAGCTGAACAGAAATATACATTCCTGAGAGATATGCTGTTTACACACCCTACAATGAGTGAAGCATTGAATGATTTATTTGGTAGCGTGAAGTAGGAATTTATGCAAATTTTCTTGACATATAATCAAAATCGCTATATACTGTTATAAGAATAACCGAAGATTAAAATACCGGGGAGCTTTATTGCTGAGAGTAGTTGTCAATGGCAACTTAACCCGTCAAACCTGATTCGGATAATACCGACGAAGGGAGTATCTTTTAATAATCGAAATTACACTAATTGGAAATAACTGCTTCGGAAAATTAAATATAGAATACTGAATTATTTAAGACAGAAATTTCCAATAGAAATAAAAATAAATGTAAGATAGATATTAAAATACCTCCTTTGTCAAAAAAGGAGGATTTTTTTATGTCAAAAAATGAAATAGATGCAAGTATTGCAATTCAGGTTTTGCCAAGTGTTCAAGGAAATGATGAAATTGTAAGAATTGTAGATGAAGTAATTGCCTATATTAAAAGCAAAAATCTGAATACTCACGTAGGGCCTTTTGAAACAACTATTGAAGGGAAATATGAAGAGCTTATGGACATTGTGAAGGAATGCCAGCTTATAGCTGTAAAAGCTGGAGCGCCAGGAGTCATGTCCTATGTAAAAATAAATTATAAGCCGAAGGGAGATGTACTTACTATTGAACAGAAAATCTCAAAATATTCTGAATAAAATAATGGATAAATCAGCACCATTTATTATAATATTTTTTATTCTTATTTTATGGGAAATTTTATCAGTAACAGGAATTGTGCCAAAATTTATGTTGCCTTCGCCTTTTGATGTAGTAAAGGCATTTATTGATGATTTTCCATTGCTGATGCATCATACCTGGATAACACTGGTGGAAGCCTTTTTAGGACTGGGACTGGGAATAATACTGGGATTTCTGATGGCCATTATAATGGACCGATTTGAATTTGCATATAAGGCAATATATCCGGTACTTGTAATAACTCAGACTGTTCCGACTGTTGCAATTGCACCACTTCTGGTATTATGGCTGGGTTATGGAATAATGCCAAAGATAACATTAATTGTCATAACATCATTTTTTCCTATAACTATAGGGCTTCTTGACGGCTTTAAGTCAGCAGACAGGGATGCGTTGAATTTATTGAAAACAATGGGAGCAACACCTTTACAGAATTTTATTCATATAAAATTTCCAGGCTCTATAGGATATTTTTTTGCAGGGCTTAGAATATCAGTTTCCTATTCAATTATAGGAGCAGTTGTGGCAGAATGGCTTGGAGGATTTGACGGTCTTGGAGTTTATATGACAAGGGTGAGAAAATCATATTCATTTGATAAAATGTTTGCAGTAATATTTTTTATATCGGCAATTAGTCTGTTTCTGATGTATCTTGTAAAAAAGATACAGAAAAAGTCAATGCCGTGGGATAATAATATTTAAGTTAAAAATTATTATATAAAATAGAATTATTCATTTTACAAAATTTTACTCATATAAAACAGTCATTTATTAAAAAATCATAGACTTACTTTCAGTTCAGACAATGATTTTTTCTAAATTCATTTCCTGTTTTAAATTGTAAAATTTCTGAATGAACTATATTTAAATAATAAAACAAATAATATAAGAAGGAGTGGAACAAATGAAAAAAATTTTAAGAGTTCTGTTATTTTCTCTGCTAGTGATATTAGCTGTAGCGTGTGGAAAGAAAGACAGTCAAGGTAATGGTGAAAATGTTGAAAAGAAAAGCGGTGAAAGCTCTTCGGCAAAAATAAGCATAGTGCTGGACTGGACACCGAACACTAATCATACAGGATTGTTTGTAGCAAAGGAACTGGGATATTTTAAGGAAGAAGGGCTGGAAAATGTGGAAATAGTTCAGCCACCTGAAGGAAGTACAACGGCATTAATAGGAGCCGGAGGTGCACAGTTTGGAATAAGTTTTCAGGATACATTGGCAAAATCCTTCTCAAATGATAGTCCTGTACCTGTAACAGCAGTTGCGGCAATTATACAGCACAATACTTCAGGAATAATATCATTGAAGGATAAAGGAATAGAAAGTCCAAAAAAACTTGAAGGTCATAAGTATGCTACATGGGATGATGAAATAGAAAAAGCAATATTGAAAAAAATCATAACAGATGACGGCGGAGACTTCAGTAAAGTTAAAATGATTCCAAATACAGTAACAGATGTAGTTACAGCACTTAAGACAGATATAGATGCTGTATGGGTATATTATGCGTGGGACGGAGTTGCAACAGAGCTTGCAGGATTACAGACAAATTTTCTGAACTTTGCTGATTATGGAAAGGAACTGGATTATTATAGTCCTGTTATAATTGCAAATAATGATTATCTGAAAAAAAATCCAGAAGAGGCAAAAAAAGTTTTAAAAGCTATAAAGAAAGGATACGAGTATTCTATTAAAAATCCTAAAGAAGCTGCAAAAATATTAGTGAAAAATGCTCCGGAACTAAAACTTGAACTTGTTACAGCAAGTCAGGAATGGCTGGCTTCAAAATATAAGGCAGATAGTGCAGAATGGGGAACAATAGACCAGAATCGTTGGGATTTATTTTATGAGTGGCTATTCAAAAATAATCTGATTAAAAAAGAAATACCTAAAGGGTATGGATTTTCTAATGATTATTTAAAATAGTACAGAAAAAATGTCTTTATTATAAGTAGTTAAAAGCAGTAAATAAGTAAGGAAGGCTATATTAAAAAATGACAAAATCAATTACAAAAGAAAATAGGAAGCTGAAACTGGAAACTAAAAATGTTTCAGTGCAGTTTGAAGATAAAAAAATTATAGAGGATATTTCTGTCAGGCTTTATGAGAATGAGCTTGTGTGCATTCTTGGACTGAGCGGAGTTGGAAAAACTACACTTTTTAATGTTATTGCAGGTCTGATTTCTCCGAGTGAAGGAATTGTAGAAATGAATGGTACTGATATTACAGGAAAATCAGGAAATATAAGTTATATGCTCCAGAAAGATTTACTTCTGCCATTTAAGACAGTGATAGATAATGTCTCGCTTCCCCTTGTAATAAAAGGAGAGAAAAAGAAATTTGCAAGGGAAAAGGCAGAGAAATACTTTATGCAGTTTGGTTTAGAAGGAACAGAGAAAAAGTATCCGAATCAGCTGTCAGGTGGAATGAGGCAGAGGGCTGCACTTCTGAGAACATACTTATTTTCAAATGAAACTGCATTGCTTGATGAGCCTTTCAGTGCTCTGGATGCTATAACAAAACATAGGATGCATCTCTGGTATCTTGACATAATGAAACAGATAAAAATGTCCACACTATTTATAACTCACGATATAGATGAAGCCATAATTCTGTCAGACAGGATTTATATATTGTCAGGAAGTCCAGGTAAAATAACGGCAGAAATAGAGGTCGATATAGACAGAGGTGGAGATAATGAGGAACTGCAGCTATCGGAAAAGTTTTTAAAATATAAAAGGGAAATACTGGAATATTTAAAATAGATAGACTATCTCAAAACAAAAAAATACTTACACATTTTTTAGAATTTTCTGATTATATTAATATTCAAAGAGTTTATA
>CAJPML010000129.1 GCA_905371725.1 Leptotrichia sp. oral taxon 215 | reverse complement strand
TTATAATATCAATTTCAGCCTTTCATCATCTTCATCTATATTTTTTATAACAGTATTGGCTTCCTTATTTCTGAACATTGTATGAAATTCCGCTCCCTTTTTCTCTAGAAAGTCTCCTGTTTTTACTTTTGGTATTCCTAAATCTTCTGTAACTTCATATATCTCATTGTAAATATTTTCTAAAAATTCTAAATCAAATAAAGTAAATAGATTATACTCTTTCTTAATTCTTTTTTCATATGCATCTTTTTTAACAATAAAATATAAAACAGATTCAAATCCCATGTTTATTCCGAATATCTCATATCCATATTTCCCTATTTCATAGCTTATTACTGCATAAAGTACATCTATTAAATCTACTTCATATATTTCTTCCCTTAATTTTATACTTTCCCAGTTTATATTAAGCAAGTCTGGATCCAGTTCATATTTTTTTAGTAAATTTCTAAAACCTTCAGTATATCCCATATTTCCAATTTTATACAAATATCCTTTACTATATTTCGCCATATAATGGTAATAAAAATCTCCATATGTAGATATTCCCTCCTGAATTTCTTCTGGAGTAAAATATTTTTCTATTGCCTTTTCAGTGTTATTAAAGAAACTTCTTCTAGCTTCTACATATTTTAAAAGTTCATCTCCATCCAATACTTCTGCTGAAAAATCATCAATTTCCTTATAAACTTCCCTATCTATTGCCATATATTTGTTATTTTCGTCATTGTTATTTTGATTACTCATCCTTTTTTCCCTCCGTCTTTTCTAAATTTTGTGCTAAAAATTTTAAATTAGATAACTTTTCAAATTTCACAAGTTTTTTAATTTTTTCTTTGGATTCAGCTTTTAAACGTAAACTATTTACATATGTTTCAAAATTTTCCTCATACTTATTATACAGTTTTTCAACTTTTTTAAGTTGTGTTTTCATAGCATTTCCCTGTTTTTTAGTTTTACTGTCTTCCAAAAGAATTTTTTTGTCTATTTCAGCATTCAGTTTTCTAAACTCATCTGATACAAGTTTATCAAGTTCACTATTAGACATTTTTTTATAATCTTCTTCTGTTTTAACATCTCCATTATGATATAAATAAGCTATAATCGTATTTACATTCTCTTCTAACGAATTTTCATTTTTTTCTGCTTCAATTACTGTATTCATGTTTAAATAAAAATTTTCTAAACCTATAAAAGTAGTAGTATAAATATATGATTGAAAGTCATCTTTTTCTTCTAAAAAACTTAAAAGAAAACTTTTTGAAAACATCAGATTTTCGCTAATATATTCATTAAAACTTGGTAACAGAGGTTTCAATATATTTTTTCTTCCATCCTTCATTTTTCCTACTCTGGCAAGTTCATTTTCAAATGTCTGTTTATTTCTGTTGTACAGTCCCTGAACAATTTCAGGGTATACTTTATTCAGCAGATTAGGATCTTTTCTTGATTTCTCCACCTTTCCGTTAAAATATTTATCAAACACCTGCTTTTGCTTTATATTTCCCTGATCTATTATTTCTTTATTTGTCAGAGAAAAACCTATTACAGATATTCCTATTAAAGTTGTCAGTATTATTTTTTTCATTATTGGTTACCCTTCCTTGATTTTTATTTATAGAGTTTTTCTGATAGTTCTTCATGAATTTTTTGTAATATTTCATCATCGTATTTTTCATCATTCCATATTTCTTCTGATTTTATTGCCTGAAATATAAGCATTGTCAATCCATTTACAGTTTTCACATTTCTTTCCTTATACTTTTTCATTAGAACTGTTTCTTCAGGATTGTAAACTATGTCTATTACACTATCAGTATTTATCATGTTTACGTCTTCCAGAGGAGTCATGTTTATTTCAGGATACATTCCCACCGGTGTACAGTTTACAATCAGATTTACATTTCTTATATTTTTTATTTCAGAATAATGTATGAGTCTGTCCCCTTTTCTTGTTTCAAAAGGATCATTCTCTGCTATTGTGGCCAAATATATATTTTTAGCTCCTTCATCTATCAAAACATTGTAAACAGCTTTTGCTGCTCCACCCGTTCCCAGCAAGAGGATTTTTCCGTCTTTCACATTAATATCATTCAGCTGCAAAGTTTTTAAAAATCCGGAATAATCAGTATTGTCTCCTATAAGTTCTCCATTTTTAACAGTTATTGTATTTACTGCCCCTATTTTTTCAGCAGAATCTGATATGCTGTCCATATAATCCATTATTTCAGTCTTATACGGAATCGTCACATTTATTCCATCAAATTTCCCCTCACGCAGTTCCTGTATAAAAGCAGGAAGAACATCTATTTCTTTTTCAATCAGCTCATAAGTTGCATTCTTTCCTGTAAGTTTAAAAAATATTTCGTGAATTTCTTTTGAATAGCTATGTCCAAGCTTTTCTCCTAGAAGTCCCAGTTTTTTCATTTTTCTCCCTTCCAAAAAATTTTATTTTCCATTTTTTAATATTTCCAGCTCTTTTTCAGTAAGTTCCCTATATTCTCCAATTTTAAGTTTTTCATCAAGTTTCAGACTTCCCATCTGAATTCTTTTCAGGTACTTCACTTTATTATCCACAGCCTTAAACATTCTCTTAACCTGATGATATTTTCCTTCATTTATGGTAATGTAAGCTTTACTTGGATTTCTTTCTCCTGTTTTTTTATTTATCGGCTCTTCACTATTCTCAATTATTTCAACTTTAGCATTTTTAGTAATAAAGTCCTTCTCAAGCTCAATTCCGGCTTCAAGTTTTTCAACGGCTTCTTCTGTCACAGGATCTCTTAGTTCCACATAATACTTTTTGTCCACATGTTTATTTGGAGCAAGCAGATTATGAGTAAGAATTCCGTCATTTGTAAGAATCAGAAGTCCTTCAGTATCTATATCAAGTCTTCCTACAGGAAAAAGGCTATATGTCCTGTATTTGTTTCCCAGTAAATCTATAACCGTTTTATGTTCCTTATCTTCTGTTGCCGAAATTACTCCATCAGGCTTATTCATCATTATATATACAAAAGGCTTGTAATTTATAATTTCATCATTATACTTTACAATATCTTCATTTTCCTTTATATGAATGCTCCCATTTGATATTATATCATCATTTACTTTTATTTTTCTTTTTTTTAATATATCTTTGACTTCTTTTCTTGTTCCTACACCCGAATTGGCTAAAAATCTATCTAATCTCATATTTTTTCCTATCTTTTTTTATTAAATTCTCAAATTATATGGATTTTTTCCTTATTTCTTTCAGTGCTTTTTCTACATTTTCTTCTTCCAGATTTCCTTCAAAATCTATATAAAAATAATATTCCCAAGGTTTATTTGTTTTCGGTCTTGACTTTAAATTTACCATATTCAGTCCATAATCTGAAAATATCTTCAGAAGTTTCATAAGAGCTCCCGATTCATTTTTCGTACTTGTAATGACACTTATTTTTTCACTATTTTCACAAATAAAATTTCTATTTGAAACTATGAAAAATCTTGTGAAATTTTCCTTTTCATTATTTATGTCAGCCTGCAGTAATTCCAAATTATACATTTCCTTTGTTTCCATATTGGCAATACATGCATTTTCCTTATTCCCTGTATCTCCTATATATTTTGCACTTAGTGCCGTATTATTCATTTTTACTTTTTCCCATTCAGGATATTTTCCTAAAAATTCTGAACATTGCATAAGTGCCTGTTCATGAGAATAAACCCTTTTAATATCTTCTATTTTACTTCCTTTGATTCCCAGAAGATTGTGTTCTATCTTATGCTTTACTTCTCCAACAATATAAATATTACGTTTATTTATAAGATCTATACTGTCCCTCACTTCCCCCACTATTGAATTTTCTATCGGAAGAATTGCAAAATCAATCTTCCCGCTTTCAACTCCTTCTACAAGTTCCTTGTGAGTGTTAAAACTTAAAATTTCTTTGGCTTCGACTTCTGCACCACCATCTAAATTCTTACTGTTTTTCAGAAGATTAATCATTACTTCATACGCATATGCACCAGGAACACCTGTATACCCAAGCTTCTTACCATTAAAATCAAGATTATTTACATATTCTTTAGAACTGCCTATCTTAAATTTCTGATATTCCTTACTCGAATCCATTATATCCTTCAATATAATTTCTATATAATGTTTCAGTTCTTCATTCTTTACATTTGAAAGGTTTTTATCTATTACTTCCTCTTCCCTTTTTCTGTCAAATATTTTCATATTATTTTCTTTTTTATATAATGCGACTTCCTTTACAATCTCAAGTCTTTCCTCTATTAATTCAACTAATTTTCTGTCAATTTGATCTATCCTTTTTCTTATTTCTCCCAGATCCAGTTTTTTCATTTATATCACCTGCATTTCTCTAAATATTATAAACTAAAAAAATGGATTTTACAATAGATGTATAACTTATTCCTATCCATTAATTCCTATCTTTCAATGGGGCTGTCTCAAAATAGCAAAAATATAGTTTTCACAT
>CAJPML010000128.1 GCA_905371725.1 Leptotrichia sp. oral taxon 215 | reverse complement strand
ATAAAATAATAATGAAGTTTTACAAAAATAATTATATAATAGATAAATTTCAAAATATTTGATTATCAATTGAAAAATAATTTCTTTTAAAAATAACAATATCAAACCCTTTATATTTAAGAAAAAAAGAATATGATTGCATTTACAAAAAACAAGTGATTTTTATAATTTATTGACTAGCAATAAAAGCGAGGTATAATTGAAACGTAGAACATTTTTAAAAGCAAGGAGGAAAAAAATGTGTAACTGTACTAATAAAATAAAAGATCAGGGCTTCAAAGAACTGAAAGATTTTATTGATTCAATGGAGACAAAGGAAGGGGCTTTAATCTCTGTCCTGCATAAAGCACAAAGTATATTCGGATACTTGCCTTCAGATGTACAGGCATTTGTTGCCGAACAGCTGGACGAATCTTTAGCCCATGTTTATGGCGTAGTCAGTTTTTATTCTTACTTTACAATGATTCCGAAGGGAGAACATCCTATTTCAGTATGTATGGGAACAGCATGCTATGTTAAAGGAGCAGATAAAGTACTGGAAGAATTTGAAAAACATCTGAAAATAAAACCTGGCGAAACAACATACGATGGAAAATTTTCCATGGACGCACTAAGATGTGTAGGTGCCTGTGCAATAGCTCCTGTTGTTCTTGTTGGAGAGAAAGTTTATCAGAA
Organism: Leptotrichia sp. oral taxon 215; assembly: GCA_905371725.1. Classification (GTDB taxonomy): domain Bacteria; phylum Fusobacteriota; class Fusobacteriia; order Fusobacteriales; family Leptotrichiaceae; genus Leptotrichia_A. Next base: position 3,828 of record CAJPML010000128.1, on the reverse strand, counting down.
AGTGAAACCTGGAGATGTAGCAAAAATTTTAGCAGAATATTAGAATGAAGGGCTATATTTTACATAGCTGTAAAGATGGAGGGAAATTTTATGTTACGAATAACTTCTGAAAATGATTTAAATAAAATCATAACAGATGTGGAGAATAATAGAACTTATCGGAAGGAAGTTATAGTATGCGGTGGGACAGGATGTATGTCTTCCGGTAACGATAAGATATTGGAAAATCTACAGAATAAAGTTAAAGAACTTGATTTAGAAAGTGAAATAAGAATTGTTAAGACAGGTTGTGTCGGTTTCTGTGAAAAAGGCCCTATTGTTAAGATAATGCCTGATAATACATTTTACGCAGAAGTTACTCCTGATGATGTGGACGAAATAGTAGCAAAAGACCTAATTACAAATGAAACAGTTAAGAAACTTTTATATAAAGACCCTATCACAAAAGAGACAATACAAAATTCAGACCAGATTAATTTTTACAAAAAACAAAGAAAAATAGCTCTACGTAACTGTGGTTCAATCAATCCTGAAGATATAGACGATTATATCTATCATCAGGGATACAAGGCTCTTGAAAAGGCTGTAAGAATGACAAGTCAGGAAGTAGTAGATATTATAAAAGATTCAGGACTTAGAGGTCGTGGTGGAGGTGGATTTTCTACAGGACTGAAATGGCAATTTGCCTTAAACAACAAAGCTGATCAAAAATATGTAGTCTGCAACGCAGATGAAGGAGATCCAGGAGCTTTTATGGACAGGGCAATTCTAGAAGGAGATCCCCACTCAGTAGTAGAAGCCATGGCAATTTGTGGATATGCCATAGGTGCAAACAAAGGACTTGTATACATAAGGGCTGAATATCCTCTTGCTGTAAAAATCCTTCAAATGGCAATAAAAGCAGCAAAGGAAAGAGGACTTCTTGGAAAGAATATATTTAATTCAGGATTTGACTTTGACATAGAAATTAAATATGGTGCAGGAGCATTTGTCTGTGGAGAAGAAACTGCACTTATACACTCTATGGAAGGTAAAAGGGGAGAACCTACTACAAAACCACCATTCCCTGCTGAAAGTGGTTACTGGGGAAAACCTACAAATGTAAATAATGTTGAAACATTTGCAAATATTCCATTCATCATAAATGATGAAGAAGGCGTATTTAAAAATATGGGAACAAAAAGTTCGCCAGGAACAAAAGTTTTTGCCCTTGCAGGAAAAATAAACAATATAGGATTAATAGAAATTCCTATGGGAACTACCCTTAGGGAAGTTATATATGAAATTGGTGGAGGAATCAAAGGTGGTAAAGCCTTTAAAGCTGTTCAGACAGGAGGCCCTTCAGGAGGTTGCCTAACTGCAAAAGATCTTGACACTCCTATTGATTTTGACACTTTAAAGGAAAAAGGATCTATGATGGGATCAGGTGGAATGATAGTTATGGATGAAGATGACTGTATGGTTTCCGTATCCAAATTCTATCTTGACTTTACAGTTGATGAATCATGTGGAAAATGTACTCCTTGTAGAGTAGGTAACTTAAGGCTGCTTGAACTTCTTGAAAAAATAACTTCCGGAAATGGAACTGAAGAAGATTTGGATAAACTTCAAGAATTATCTCATGTAATTAAGGATACCTCTCTCTGTGGATTAGGACAGACTGCTCCAAACCCTGTATTATCAACTATGCACAACTTCTGGGATGAATATGTTGCTCACGTTAGAGACAAAAAATGTCCTTCAGGTAAATGTACTGATTTAGTAAGATACATGATTAATGAAAAATGTATAGGATGTACCGCATGTTCAAGAGTATGTCCTGTAAGCTGTATAAGTGGACAAGTAAAAGTTAGACATGAAATAAATCAGAATGCCTGTATAAAATGTGGAGCTTGTTATAGTACATGCAAGTTCAGTGCAATAGACAGAGCTTAGTAAAGGAGCAGATATTATGGATAAAAAAATGGTAAATGTTATAATAGATGATAAACATGTACAGGTTCCGGCAGGAACTACAATACATATGGCTGCAAAAGAGGTAGGAATAAGCATTCCTACTCTATGCTATCTAAATTTAAAGGATTTTGGATGTGTAAACAAGGTTGCTTCGTGTAGAGTTTGTGTTGTTGAAGTGGAAGGAAAAGGAAATCTTGCCCCAGCATGTTCAACTCCTGTATTTGAAGGAATGAAAGTTCGTACTAACACTATAAGGGTACTTAATTCTAGAAAAACAGTTCTGGAACTTATGCTTTCAGATCACCCTAAAGACTGTCTGACTTGTCAAAAATCAGGAGAATGTGAATTGCAAAGTCTTGCCATATCTTTCGGTATAAGGGAAATAAAATATCAAGGTAAGGAATCTACTTACAGAAAAGATGCTACAAAATCAATTATACGTGACAGAGATAAATGTATAATGTGTAGACGTTGCGAAACTATGTGTAATGAAGTACAAACTGTCGGTGTTCTTTCAGCAATTGACAGAGGATTCAACGCTGTTGTTTCCACAGCTCTTGAAATGGATCTTAAAGATTCAGTATGTACTTTCTGTGGACAGTGTGTTGCTGTATGTCCTACAGGAGCCCTTGTTGAAAGAGATGCAACATGGGATGTTCTTGCCGCTCTTGCAAACCCTAAAAAAACAGTAATTGTTCAGACCGCTCCTGCAGTAAGAACTGCCTTGGGAGAAGAATTTGGATATCCTGCAGGGACACGTGTTACTGGAAAACTAGTTGCAGCTCTTAGAAAACTTGGATTTAACAAAGTATTTGATACAGATTTCGCCGCAGATTTGACTATAATGGAAGAAGCTTCTGAACTGCTTGACAGACTTACAAGATACAAAGCTGGAGATAAAACTGTAAAATTACCTCTGCTTACTTCCTGCTGTCCAGCATGGGTAAATTTCTTTGAACATAATTTCCCTGATCTTCTGGACATTCCTTCTTCTGCAAAATCACCAATGCAGATGTTCTCTGCCGTTGCAAAGAATATATATACAAAGGAATTAGGAGTTGACAGAAAAGATCTTGTTGTAGTTTCTGTAATGCCATGCCTTGCAAAGAAATATGAGGCCGACAGGGAAGAATTCTCAAAAGATGGAAATTACGACACAGATATTGTTATAACTACTAGGGAACTTGCAAGACTTATAAAATATGCAAATATAAACTTCCAGGCACTTGAAGATGAAGATTTTGATAAGCCTCTTGGTGAATCTACAGGAGCAGGAGTAATATTCGGAAGAACTGGAGGAGTTATAGAAGCTGCTTTGAGAACTGCTGCCGACTGGTATACAGGAGAAAGCCTTGAAAAGATAGATTACAAGGAAGTAAGAGGACTTGAAGGCGTAAGAAGTGCAGATGTGAAAGTAGGAGATCTTGATTTAAAGATAGGAATAGCTCATGGTCTTGGTGAAGCAAGAAAGCTTCTTAATGAAATAAGGGCAGGAAGATCTCATTATCATGCAATAGAAATTATGGCATGTAAAGGTGGATGTATCGGTGGAGGTGGACAGCCTTATCACCATGGAGATACTGAAATTCTCAAGAAAAGAATATCTGTAATCAATTCGGAAGATACTTCCAAAACATTGAGAAAATCTCATGAAAATCCTTACATAAAACGTCTATATGAAGCATATTTTGATAAACCTATGAGCCACAATGCTCACGAACTGCTCCATACACGTTATTTTGAAAAAAGTAAGATTTAAAACTTATATGCCAAAAAATAAGTATTTTAATTGCTAATTAATTACCTCACCTAAAATTATAAAAAAAGCCGAATTTGAAATTCGGCTGATTTTTGATATAATATATTCATGAA
>CAJPML010000127.1 GCA_905371725.1 Leptotrichia sp. oral taxon 215 | reverse complement strand
AAATTATATAGTGCACCGAGAAGTCCTGCCTGATTTCCCTGCTGCGCTAATTCAATACGTGTTTTTCTAAACATATCACTTATCATTCCATCATTTACTTCTTTTCTTATTTTTTCTTCAAGATACTCCTTTTGAGCAGTTATTCCTCCTCCGATAACAATAACTTCAGGATTCAGAAGATATATTATATTTCTTACTCCTACTGCAAGATTTGATATTATTTCATTTATTCCTGCTATGCAGATTTCATCTCCTTTTTTTGCAAGTTCAAATATATCGACCCCTGTTATTGCATCTGTTATTCCTTCCTTTTCCACTTTTTCCTTCTGAACCTTTTCCACGAGATACTTGCTCGAAGCTATATTCTGAATATAGCTACCATTTACATCCATATATCCTATTTCTCCTGCAGTATATCCAATTCCATTCAGAAGCTTTCCATCTAAAATTACAGATCCGCCTATTCCTGTACCTATTGTCAGACATACCATAGACTTCGAACCTTTTCCTGCTCCTTTCCAGTATTCTCCAAGTCCAGCACAGTTCACATCATTTTCAACCTCACAGGAAATTGAAAATTCCTTTTCCAGTTCTTCCTTTATTTTTGTCCCTGTATATTTTGGAATCGTAGGACCTGCATAAGCTATTTCCCCTTTTTCAGGATTTACTACACCTGCTGTCGATACACATATTCCTTCTATCTCATAATTTCTATATTCATCAAGAATATTTCTTATAAGCTTTTTCACATCTGAAAGTATAAAATTTTCCTTTTCTGTAACTTTTGTGGAAACTGTTCCATCTATGAATATTTCTCCCTTTTCACTCAAAACTCCATATTTTATTGAAGTTCCTCCTATATCTATACAGATATAATACATCATTTCACTTCCAATCTCTTTTTAAGCTTTCTTATGATAAAAATTATAAAATTATACATGGCACTTGCAAACACAACCGGCATATAGTTAAAATACATTGCATACCCCATATTAGGAAATCCAAGTCTAAACCCTATTACAAGAAGAAGTACACTCACTGCATTAACTATAAGCGGTGGAATATAAAGTTTTGTAAACACTCTGTTTAAAAGGGAAGTCACTACTACAGAACCTGCCATAAACAAAATTCCGTAGTAAAACCATCCTATCATCATCACCTTAATATTTTCTAGCATGATTATCCTTTCACTGCTCCCATTGTTACACCTTGAGTAAAGTAATTCTGAAACATTAAGAATACTATTATCATAGGCAGTGACGCCAATAATGCTCCTGCCATAAGCAGTCCATAATTCAATGAAAATTCAGCACTCTGAGCCATCGCCGCAACTCCAAGAGGCAAAGTTTTCATCATTTCACTGTTTGTAAATATTAACTGTGAAAAATAGTCATTCCAGCTTGCAATAAATGTAAAGATTGCCAAAGCTCCTATACCAGGCTTTATAATAGGAAGCACTATACTGATAAATGTTTTCAGTTCATTACACCCGTCTATTCTTGCTGATTCTAGAAGCTCATTTGGAACAGAATGGGAAAACTGTTTCATCAGAAATACTCCAAAAGGCCACCCTACAGCAGGTAATACAAGCGCTTTATAAGTATCTATCCATCCTAGTTCAGTAATAAATTTTAAAAGCGGTATAAGTATAACCTGCTTTGGAAGTGCCATTGCCGCAACAAATATTATAAATATTATTCCTGAGCCTGGAAATTTTTTCTTTGCCAGCGCATAACCTGCCAGAGATGCTGTAGTACATACTAATACAGTTGTTGAAAAAGCTATTACTACTGAGTTAAAGAACCATCTTAAAGTCAATGGAACCAGCAGCTTGTCAAAATTTTCCAAAGTAGGTTTCAAAGGAAACCATTCAGGGGGTATGCTTATTGCAACTTCCTGTATTTTAAATGCTCCAGTCGCAATCCAGTAAAAAGGAAATATAAAAAATATTGTCAACATTATTAATATTGTCATTGATATGACTGAAAACACCGATATCTTTTTTCTATTTTTCATTTTTCCTCCTCCTAGTCTATATCTTTCGATAAAAATTTAAACTGTAATATTGAAATTATTCCTATTATTATTGCAAGAATAATTCCCATTGCTGATGATACTCCAAATCTTCCTTCTGATATTGCTGTCTGATAAACAAGATACATTACAGTTGAAGTGGTATAGTTAGGCCCTCCATGAGTAAGTAACTGTATCAATGCAAAAATCTGAAAACTGTTTATTGTTGTAACAACTACTATATATAGTGTTGTAGGCATTATCAGAGGCCATGTTACATTTCTAAACGCCTGCCATTTATTTGCACCATCTATTTCAGAAGCTTCCAGAAGATCCTTAGGTACATTTCCTAAAGCTGCCACATACAGTATAATTGGCTGTCCTACACTTGTAGTAATAAGGATTGCTATAATTGCAAATATTGCAGTCTTAGGATTTCCAAGCCAGTCTACAGGCCCTGATATAAAATTCATCTTCTGAAAAACATAATTTAATATACCAAATTTCGGGTGATAAATCCAGTTCCATACAACTGTTATCGATACTACCGAAGATATTGCAGGGATATAGAAAACTCCCCTGAAAAATGATCTGACAGCTGCATTTTTTTCATATATGACATATGCTACGAATATTGAAAATACAACTACTATCGGCAATGCAACAAATGTTATGAACACTGTATTCCATGCAGATTTTATAAATATATCATTTTGAAACAAATTTATGTAATGTTTAAAACCTACAAAACTTATATTACGTCCCCTGAATCTGTATAGGGACAGGTGTATCCCTTTTAACATGGGATATAAAACAAAACTTAAAAAAAATACCATTACAGGCAATATGAACAAGTATGCACTATAATCTACTTTTTTCCAGTTCCATTTATACTTATCAATGGCTTTTTCCTTCATAGCCGATTTCCTCCATCTCTTTTCCGGTCTTTCCAAATTTATTTAAATTCAGACTTTTCTCATATTTTTTAAATATTTCAATTAAAACGAGGGCTTTTGACAGCCCTCACTTCCTCATTTTAATCTCCTTAATCTGCCTTTCTCATTTCAAAAAATAAATTTTTATCTGAAATGAAGTCTGAAAATAAATTTTTATTTAATTATTTAGCGTCCTGTATTGTTTTATTTGCATCAGTAACAAACTTATCTAGTCCATCTTTAGGCTGAACTTGTCCATTTAGTACAGATTGAACCATATTAAACCATAATGGTCTCATTTGAATAAATCCGTCTACTGTATTGTAGTATGGTCCATAGAATCCTACTAATGATTCAAGATATTTAACTTCAGCATCGTCACCATATATTCCTGTCTTTCCTGTAGGTGAGAAGTTATTTGTTGCTTTTAATGATCTTTCTCCCCATACAGGGTCATTAACTATAAAGTCTACAAATTTTTGTGCCGCTGCTACTTTTGCTGAATCTCCGTTATCAAATACTGCCGCTCCTGCTAAAAGGAATTCAAATTTAGCCTGTCCTGATTCATTAGGGAATGGTAAGAATATTGGTTCTACATCACCTTTTTCTATTGCTTCCTTATCCTGTCCTTTTAATCCTGGTGAATAAAGTATTGTTACTAAAGCTTTTCCAGTTCTAAATGCTTCAAGCGCATCTTTTGCTTCAGCTGAAACACCTTTTCCTAATAATCCTTCATCATATGCTTTTTTAATCCAAGTTAAACTTTTTACTCCATTTTCATCATTAATTGTATATTTTGTTACTCCATTGTCAGTTATCCATGAATTATAAAGGTTTGAAACAAATGCTCTAGGTCCCTGATCTCCTGCCTGACTTTTTGTGTAGAACAGTACTGGATCGATAGAAGGATCCTTAGCTTTTGCAGCTTTAAGGAATTTTTCAAATTCTTCTACAGTCCAGTTTCTTCCTGGTTTGTTTAAAGGTAATAAATCAGTTATTCCCATTTTATCAGTAAGTTTTTTATTAACTGCCATTACAAATGGAGCTGTTCCTAATGGATACAGATAAACTTTATTATCAAAACTACTTGCTGAAAGTATTTCTTTTGAATACTTTGAAGTATCTATATCATTAAATGGTGCCAAAACTCCATTTTTTGCCCAGGCAATAACTCTTCCTGGAGCATCTATTACCACATCAGGGTTAGATTTTGCCTGAATAGCTGTTTCTATTTTAGCAGGCCCGTCAGTAAATTCAATTTTCTGATACTCAACCTTGATGTTTGGATTTTTTTCTTCAAATGCTTTAATCAATGCTTTATCATATTCTTCAGGTGTTTTGTATTCACTGTCAGAAGTAAAATTTGGGAAAGACCAGTACTTTATTGTCACCTTTTGATTAGGATCTAATTTTGCCGCATCCTTCTTCTCCCCTCCTCCACATGCTGTCAGACCAAACGCCAGTAGTGTTCCAATTAAAAGCTTTTTCATAATTTTCTTGCTCATTGCAATACCTCCAAAAATTTTATAAATTACACTCCGTTTTATGTTTAATATATTATACCCTATTTTTTCAG
>CAJPML010000126.1 GCA_905371725.1 Leptotrichia sp. oral taxon 215 | reverse complement strand
TGGTGGTTTTTGTAAAGTTGCGGGATTTACAATACACTTTGCTACTATTAATACCCAAACTTCCAGCCGTCTGCCAGTGTTCCATATCAACATTTACAATACACTTTGCTACTATTAATACTATACCAGGATGTGGTGGTTTTTGTAAAGTTGCGGGATTTACAATACACTTTGCTACTATTAATACCAGAATATCCCTGTTAAGTACAACTTCAACCTTTTATTTACAATACACTTTGCTACTATTAATACCATATATGCCCGTTACAGCTCGATGTGATAGCGAGATTTACAATACACTTTGCTACTATTAATACTGGATTCACAGGGCTCTCCGCAACAATTGCGAGTAAATTTACAATACACTTTGCTACTATTAATACAAAGCGAACATAAGGACTTATATGAACAATATCTTAATTTACAATACACTTTGCTACTATTAATACGACATAATACCGCTGACATACAGCGTAAAAAATGAATTTACAATACACTTTGCTACTATTAATACAGTTACTCATTTTACTCAATGTTTATAATATCATATTTCTCTTTTTTTGTCGAACTTTTGTTTTTTGCAAAAAATAGGAATATTATTCAGGTCTTATATTTTTAATAATAAATTCGAAACCAGTTTCAATAATACTTTCAAAGTTTCTGTCGATACCATGAAGTTTTTTTATTATTAAAGGTCGACAGATTAAAAATTTTTTATCAAAAAAAATTAGAAGTCTTATCATCTTCCATTCCCCAGAATTCCTTTTCAAGCCATTTTTCCTGCCTTGTTTTAAATAATAAGACTGAGTCCTTCTCCTCTCTAATATATTTCCTTAATTCTAAATAAAGTTTCCTTAACAATACTGGTGTTATTTCACCTTCAAAAACTGATTTCTGAACATGTGTTAAATATTTTTTACAAATTTTAAAAACATTACGGGAAATCCTTGCTCCATTGTCATCTGTTGAAATATCATATACTAATATAACATACATACTACCACCATATTTTAAATCCTTCGTATTTTTTATCTTCCATTAAGTGTTTCACTATTTTATATGCTTCTAATCTCATAAGGTGTCTATATGATACACTCCTTCCTAAGTCCCTGTGTTTTATAGCAGTTTCAAGTCTTTCATTAAAAGTTTTTAAAATTAATTTCTGTGCTTTCTCTTTCATGTAAAAATAATTTGAGTCTTTGGCAAAATCTTTTTCTGTAATCATTTTCTTATTCAGTAAAGAAAAAATAACTCTATCGGCAAGTAAAGGTTTAAAAATTTCAGCAAGATCAAGTGACAATGAAAATCTTCTATCTCCTACACTATGTAAATAACTTATCGTAGGATTCAACTGACTAACATATATTTCAGACAGACAGGCAGTATAAACTAATGTGTTCAAAAAAGAAATCATAGTATTTATCATATTATCAGGCGGTCTTTTTACTCTTTTTTCAAAATCAATTTCCTGATTTATAATAACATTCCAGCTATCATAATAAATTTTTCTTATACTCCCTTCAACTCCCATAAGTTCTTCAACGTTTTGTGTTCTGAAAATTCCTTTTTTCAAAGCTTTTATCTGTTCTATAATTTCTTCAAGTTCTTTTCCTCTTTCCTGATAATATCTTAAATTTCTTAATATATTTGAACTTGCAGCATCAATTATCAGCTGTGCAATTTCTGTTCTTTTACTGTTATTTGTATAATTTTCAACCTGTTTAACAAATAATTTTCCTGAAACATTCGTTTCCTTAGGATAAAAAGTTCCTGTATAGAAACCATAGTAATTAAACACATGTACAGGTATTTTTAAAGTTGCAAGATAATTTAAACATTTTGTATTAAGGGAAACTTCTCCAAATAAATATATATCCCTTGTCATTTCTACCTTTATATCCTTAAATCTTCCATCCAATGCTGTTATTCTCACAACATTATCTTTCCTCTTTAATTCTCCATTTGAAAATATAAAATAACTTTCAGACATTTTAACCATCTCCTGTTTTTCCTAAAGTACATAATATTTAAATTACTCATCCATTACAAAGATAAAATAGATGAGTATTTATTTCAAAATTAAATATAGCAGTATTCATAATAAGCACATTTTTTGCATTGCTTATCATTTATAACTTCAGGAGAACTTTCATTTCTGCATATTTCCTCTATTTCCTTTAAAATTCTTTCTAAACGAATTTCATCTTCTTCAGATAAAAGAATTTCTTTTCTTTCCCTTATTTCAGGATAATCAATTATTCCCTTTTCTATTTCTATTCCTCTTTTTTTTAGAAAATAGATATAATATTTTACCTGCCATACTGCAGCTTCTTCGATAGCCTTACTCTTTTTTATCTCATGAACAACTTTCCAGTTTCTTATAAAATCAATATTTACAGTTTCTTCTATGGCTATCTGTTTTGTTTCAAAGGAATATCTGCTTTCATCAATTAATTTTCCCATTTTTACATTTTCATTAGTTTCTTCAAAATTTAAATTCCTTGAAAAACACCATAATTTCCTTTTGCATATAAAATAATAGTTCATCATTAATCCACTTATTCTCATAACAAACTCCCTATCTGAGTATTATCAGATTAAAAAAATGAATCTTCAAAATCTTTCTTTTTTTCCTGCTTTAATACTTCCACACCTTTTTCATATGAATAATCACAATCTAAAATAATCAATGTTTCATAATTATTTATTTCTATTTTTTCTACTTGTTCAGGAGAAATATCATCAAATTCATATTCAGGAATTGCTACTTTAAATTGATTTATTTCTCGTCTTGCTTCTATTTTTTCACTTCTTAAATTTTTCCGCTCTTTTTCATTTAATCCCTTTGATTTCTTCTGCAGGATTTCAATATTTTTCTTTCTTTTTCATTTTCCTGATAAATAATTTTTGGAATTATATCTTTTGAAGCAATATTCCTAAAAATTCTTTTTACATTATCATATTCCACTATATAATTTTTCAAAGTACAGATATTTTTTACTAATTTTCCATAATACTCTGTATCTTTTAAATTTTCAGTAGAATAAACCTCATCAATCAATTCTAATTTTTCCTTTTCTGTAAGTAATCCATCAATGTTTATCAGTGCTTCTTTAGATTTTTGATGAATTTCTTTATCTATAACTGCTTTTGAACTTTTTATTCCTGAACACTCTTCTGTAAAAACATAGCAGTTATATTTTTCATCTAAAATCTCTCTATTTCTGTAACATCTTCCCATTCTCTGAAAAAGTCCATTTAAATCTGATAATTCTGTAATGAGAATATCAAAATCCAAATCAAGAGATGCTTCAACTACTTGTGTACCAATCCAGATTCCATTTTCACAAATATTTTTTAATTCTCTTTCCTTTTTCACATTTTCCTTAAATCTTTTAGGATTGGCAAATTCAGAAATTTCTTTTTCTTTTTTAGCTCTGTCCTTTTTTATAAATCGGCTATGAAGCAGATTCAATTCTTTACATTCTATTCCTAAATTTTTCAAATCTTCATATATTTGTTTGGATTTTTTGACAGTGTTGCAGACAACTAAAATTTTATTATCTTTATAATTTTCTTTTATAAATTTAGAATTAATAACTTCTTTTAATATTCTCAAATTATGTCTTTTCTTATCATTTATAAAAGGTTCTGTAGTTACAAATTTTATTTCTTCCTTTTTTAACAAATCTGTGATAATTCCTGGTAAAGTGGCAGTCATTATAGCGAATTTCCCACCAAAATCTGTAATATATTTCAGTCCATATATCAAATAAGCTAATAAATCCGTTGAATACATCTGAATTTCATCAATAACCACTTTAGAATAAGATAGTGTAGCAACTTTTAATTCAAATCCCGGTGCTCTGAAAACAAAATCAAAAAGCTGGTCTATTGTGCAGACTGTCAATGGTAAAGATAGCTGCTTTGTTTTATCCATATACATAAACAGCTCATCATTATCCATTTTTTCTAGACTATTTTTTTCCTTCTTTTTTATATCTTCTATATATATTTCCCTAAAATCTGAATGTAGCAGTCCTATCCTATTTTCCAGTTTTTCAATTACAATTTGATTTTTCACCCTATTAAAAATGGAATTAATTGCTACTCTTAGCGGCAATGTGAAAAATCCCTTATTATTGCCTATCCAAAGTAGCCCTGCTTCGGTCTTTCCATATCCCGTCTGTGCCACCACTACAACATTTTCATTTTGATTATGAATCATAAACTTCTGCAATTCATTCCAGTCATTCTCAGGATTATCCTTTTTCAATACATTTTTTAGAAAAGCATTCATTTTTTCTTCAAGAAAATCATTTTTTTCTTCAACTGGAATATAAGAACTTGCAGCATAGTCTATTTTATTCAGTAATCCTTTTAACATCACATATTTTCGAAAAGTTTCGGAACCTTCTACATCAGAATAGATTCTACTTCCTATTTCATAAAATAAAGAGCTTAATTCTGCTAATTCAACTTTTCCGTCTTTCCAATTAAAAATTGCTTTTCTATCTTTATAATTC
>CAJPML010000125.1 GCA_905371725.1 Leptotrichia sp. oral taxon 215 | reverse complement strand
TTTTAATTCATATTCAAGCTGTACAACTTCTGTTATTGTCCCAGTAAATACTTCTCCTATATCTTTTCCATATCCCATTTTTACATTTATAGTGTCTTTTTCTCTTATCAAATCTATATCTGATTGTGCCAAATTAAAAATAGTTATTTCTCCACTACTTAAGTCATTATTCTCACTGTCTTTATAACTAACAGAAATATCATATCCTCTTATTTCTCTGTCCTGTTCAATGTCGTTAGGATCCCAATATTGATAAGGAACTTCTATATCCTTGTTAGCTGTTCTTATAGTAATCAAAGCACTTTCATTAAATAAATCTCCAATTACAAATCTATTATCTGTCATAAAGTTACTCTCTTTCTATAAATTCAATAAATACAGTGTCGTTCAAGTTATCAAAATTAACTTCACGCTCAATTCCATCTTCTGAAAATGGGAAAATATAAGCGTTAGGAAATTCAGGATTAACATTATTATTTTTATCCCGGCTCAAATATAATCCTACAGGAACTCCAAAAACCATTTTTTCGTTCTTCAGAATAAGAACATCATCTTCATTGTAAATATCAAGATATAGTCTACTTTTAAAAACTGGATTTAGCTCGTCATCATTAACGAGCATTTTGTGTTCCTTAAAGTGTAGCTTGAAGTTCTCATCCAGTACTCTTAAAGTGAATTTCAGAGGAATTAAGCTTTTGTCTAAATTTATTCTCATTTCAAATACCCCCCTGAAACTTTACTTGGAGTAGTTCCTTGTGTTCCTACAGTTGTTGTTCCATTCACTTGTGTCTGTTCTTCTGTTTTAACTTCGCCTGTACTCATTATTTTTGCCGTTTGAAATTGTCTAACACTCAAAGAAAAGGAATAGTTATTCTTATCCATTTCCTTTGAAATACTTAAAATCACTAGATTTTCAATTATTTCATTGCTTGTTGTTATATTTATTTTTTGTTTTTTTAAAAATAGCTGTTTTATTTCCTCAAAAAGTTCCTTTTTCTTCAAATTGTCAAGATTAAATTTTGCTTCAATACGGAGTTCTTTATCACCAATTCTTAAATTTGTAGAAATTTGATTTGGAATATCCGAAGGATCTAAAGGACTGTCTTTCATATCGCCTTTTTGCGTTTCTGATATATTGCACCAGTCAAGCCTTATATTGTTTATATAAACGCCTTCCCTGTACTTTTCAAGGTATTTTTTTTTATAATTATTCAAGCTAGTTACAACATTTTTTTTATATCCCTTGTACTGCTCTCTGTAATTACTTACTTGATTGTTTAATTGATTAAAATCCAACATTACTAAATATCACCCCACTTGTAAGCGGCATCGCTTTCCCTGTCACTCAAGATATTTTCAATAAGCGATATAATAATAGGTCTTAAAGCTTTTATTTTTTCTATTTTATCTTGTGCCACTTGCTGAATGTTAATTGGAATGCTTATTTCATATGAGTTACCACCTTGTGGCATTGGCATTTGATTGTTAAATATATTTTTTGCCATATTTATAATTTTTTCAGTCTTTTGATTAGAGAAAATTTGTGTTCCTTTTGGAAGAAACATTTCACTTCTTGAATTTGGAGATATTCCTATTAATCCACTTGGAGTTGCAAACATTTCTTTTCCTTGTTCTGAAATAGTTGTTGCTCCACCCATAAAATTATTATCTCCTAATGCTCTTTTTGGCTTATTTCCTCCACCTAGAAGTCCTGATAAGAAGCTCGCTCCTTTTTGTAACGGCTCAAATGTTACTTTTGCCAATAATCCTATTAATTTTCCTAGTGCTTCGGCTAAGAAATTAAGGACAGGCTGAATAACACCCCATGCGGCATTTATTGCTGAAGAAAGTCCTTTGAATGCGGCTCCCCCTATTGTTGCTAAATCTGAAATAAATTGTTGCACTGATTGAGTGTCTATTCCCATTCCTTCCATTACTCCTTTGAAAAAGCTTCCTAATATTTGAACAACATTCATCATGACATTAAATTGCATATTCCAATATGCTCCTAATCCTTCCAGTAAAGGTGTTATAGTTTCAACACCCCATGTGATGCCTTCTACTAATCCTACTAACATATCCCCCGTGTCCATACCTCCTGTAAAAGAATTAAAAAACTCCTGTACTCTTTCTACAGCTGGAGAAATTGCTTCCAAAACTCCATTTATCAGTTCATCAAAAGCCTGTTTTAAATTCGCCAATGGTTGAACTAATTCCTGAGCTAATGGGGAAAGTTCTGAAAATTTCTTAGTTACTTCATCCAGACTTGCCGTTGCCGATGTTCCTGTTATCAACCCCCATGCTTCACCTATAGCATTTAAAGGTTCTATTATAGCGTCTATCCCTTGTCCTAATAAGTCTAAAGCTGGAGTTACTAAATTTATAGCTTCCGTCAATCCCTGACCTAAAAGACCAACTAAAGGGGCAATGGCATCTCCAAGTCCTATCATGGCATCTGTCATTCCAGCTTTTAATCTGTCCATCGTAGCACCCCAACCTCTGTTCATTATTGCATACGCTTCATCGGTTGCTCCTGCTACATTCTTGAATTCTTCTAAATTTTCTTCAAAAACTTTCTTATTAGATGTAAGGATATTAACAGCTTTTTTAGATTCAACCGAGGTAAACATGTCAGCTACTGTTTTTCCTGTTGACTGTGCCTTTTTCTCAATCATTCCTAATGCCTGTGATACAGTTCCGCCATTTTTCATGAAAGTTTTAAAGTCAACACCGCCATTCAGTTGCTGGAACATCTTATATGTTTTACTTCCTGAGTTATTCAACTCCTCAAACATTGCTCTCATTGATGTTCCAGCTTTAGCTGTTGACCCTTTTCCCATTGTTGCTGTCAATGTTGCCATTGTCGCTGCGGTCTGTTGAAATGAAACATTTGCTGCAGAAGTTGAAGGCAAAACATCTCCGATTGAACTTGCAAGTTCAGGAAACGAAGTAACTCCTTTTTTTATCGTTGCGAATAATAAGTCAGATACATTATTGACGTCTAAACTGTCATTTCTGTAGTTATTCATTATTGTATTTAATGTAGCTGTTGAATCACTCAAACTTGCCATTCCAGCCTTACTTGCTTTTATCCCTGTTTCGACAAATTTAAAAACATCTTTTTCATCTACTCCTGCAGATAAGGCATTATAAATTGCGTCTGTTGTATCTTTCATTTCTATTCCATAAGTTTTAGCCATTCCTCTTACTCTTTTTCCCATTTCTTTTTCAGCTTCTGCCGATTTTTTTGGTAATAAAGTAAAAATCGCATTCATACCTTTTTCAAAATCTCCGAATGCTTCCAATGACTTTTTTGTAAATCCAACCACCGCCGCAACGCTTAAAACTGGTAGCATTGCCGACAATAAGCTTTTAAATCCACCAGCTAATTTGTCGACACCACTTTTAGCATTTTCAGCTCCTTTTCCTACTCCACCCAATCCTTGTTTTACTTTTTCAAGTTCAGGCTTTGTTTTTCCTGTATCTTTAACTTCTTTTTCAAGACCATCTACTTCTTTTGAAGCTTTTTTAGCGGAGGAGGCTAATTCATCAATAGCTTTGTCGACACTATCAATAGCACTCTTATCGCCTTTAAATTTCATATCAATTACCATTTCATTTGCCATTTTGCTTATTAACCTCCTTTATCCACTCATTTCTTGCAATTTTCATTTCAAGGAAAGTATCATTGTCCATATTTAAAATTTCATTGATACTTCCCATTTTATTTTCAAAAATTATTCTCCATCTACTTCTTCTATCTGTAGCTTTTTGTTGGCATCTATCATATCTTCGTTGCCATATTTCAGCAAAAAAGGAAGTATAACTCCTACTGCTGCAGCTGCATTTTTCCCAAAAAACTTATGACTTCTAGCTCCTTCAGGAGTAATTATCATGTCTTCTGCCAAGGCATCGTATGTGTCCAGCCGGTCCGCATTACCTTCTATATGACTATTCACAATTTTAGCGAGTTTTTCGTCGTCTCCATTATCCTGATATTCTATTTCAAGCTCTTCATAAATTTTATAGCCTTTCCCTGTTTCATCTTTAGCATATATATTTTTTAATCTTAATTTTGGCATTTCCTATTCCTCCTATAAATTATCTCTTCTTACTGATTCTGCCTGTACTGTAAATGTCGCATCCACATTTGAATTATCATGTTGTCCACTTTCCTTTTTTTGAATTGTAACTCCAACCAGAACATGTGTTTCAGGCTTTCCTTTGACAGAAGTATTTTTAAAAAGTCCTGTTCCTGTTCCACCTTCATCCATGCAATCCTGTACAAAATTATTTAAAAATGTAAAATTTCCACTATTCTGCCTAACAACTACTTCATAAGTAGTAGCCGTTGAACCATTCATTATTGTGACATGTTCTCCGTTCATATCAGGATCCGAAAGTGTGAAATTTTGGTTGACTTGTGAAGGATTCACGGACACACCTATTATATTTCTAGTTCTTCCAGTCGGACTTGTCAAAACAAGACTAACTTTTCTTACATCTTTCATTATTAATTCCCTTTCTTACCCCCCTAAAT
>CAJPML010000124.1 GCA_905371725.1 Leptotrichia sp. oral taxon 215 | reverse complement strand
ATCTAATACTGGTATGCAAATTGGAAATGGAACTACTGCTCAAAGCGGATTAATAGAATTTAAAAACTTCAAATTGAAATCCATTGACGGAAAAAACAATACACTTCTAAGAATTAATAAGCAAAATGGCATTAAATTTTCAAAAGATGGCGATAATGAAGAATTAACAATAGAGGGTGGAGACGGAAATGTTGGACTTAATATTCAGGCAAGCAGAGGAATGGTTAATGAAGGTGTAATTACAATTAAGGAAAGTACAAACGGAGAGAGCAAAAATGCCACTGGAATTGTGAGCTCTGCTGGAAGTGAAGTTGAAAATAAAGGGAAAGTTACTATTTCCGGAGACAGAGTAAGGGCATTGGTTGCCACAAAGGATGGGAAAATTGAAAATCATGCAGAAATTGCACTTGATGGAAACACAACTGAAAGCACTAAAGGTTCGACTGGAATGTACGCAAATCAGGATGGCATAATTGAATCTGATGAAACTGCAAAAATTAAAGTTTCAAAACCTAAGTCGGTAGGGCTGTTTGCTGAAAATAGAGGAGATAATGCCAATTACTTAAATACTTCAAAAATAAAAATATCTAAGGCAGAAATTACGGCAACCGATGGAGCTTTTAATATTTTTGCCAATAAAGGTGGAGAAATACAGCTGGAAGACAATGTGGTTCTGAATACAGGGAAAGATTCTCTCACATTTTATACTGCATACACTCCATTTACGCCTGGAGGGAAAATTATTTTTGAAAAAGATGTAACAGCAAATGTAAAAAAACATGGAACAGTATTTTATTATGATTTAGGCAATGCGCCTGTTGGAACTTTTAACTTTTCCACTTGGTATGCAAATAATTTTACCCATAACAACAGCAGTAAACTCAAGTTAAATATGGAAGAAGGTGGAAGAGTACTGTTTCTTGCAAACGGAAACTTGAATTTATCAGGAATACCGGCAAACCTGTCAGCGGCAGGGCCAATTGAAATCAATGGAACTGGCTATATTTCTGCGGCAATGGTAAACAGTAATCTGGAACTGGATCAGGATGTTAATTTAGATGACGATGCAGATCCGTATAATGAATTGGAAATTCTTAGTTCCTCCATTACAAATTCTAAAATCATGACAGGAACTAAAAATGGTCAGCTGGCTATTGCACAGGAAAATAACAATAACAGGCCGGCTTCCAAAGTAAAATTGACAAATAATAATAAAATTACCTTGACAGGGGAAGGATCCGTTGGAATTTATGCAAAAAGAGGGGAAATTACAAATAACGGCGATATTTCAATAGCAAAAAATTCAGTGAGTCTTTATCTGACAGAAGACAATAGAGGAACGGCAGCGGGAAAAGCCTATAATAACGGACTTATAACTCTAGGGGAGGGGTCAAGCGGAATACTTTACAGGGCAGAAACAACAGGTTCGAATACTGCTTTGCCAGGCGGAATATATAACAACGGAAAAATAATTTCGGCTTCTAAAAATACATTTGGAATGAATTTTGAAAGTCCTCATGGGTCTAAGGAATTGGTAAACGGAAACGCAGGTCAAATTGAACTTACTGGAGAAAATGCGGTTGGAATGTATGCCTCAGGAACTGGAAACTACAACATCAAAAATCTTGGAAAAATAACGGTGGGTTCTGCGTTGTCAGAAAATAGCCCTGCAATAGCAATTTATACAAATAGCGTAAACAGCATGGTGGAAAACAGCGGAAAGATAACAGCTGGAGATAAGTCGTTAGGAATTTATGGTTATTCTGTAAATACTGGAAATACTTCGAATGTTTCTGTAGGAAATGCAGGGACAGGGATTTATTCCCTAGGCGGAAACTTAAATTTGCAAGGAAAACTGACGATTGGAACAGACGAGGCAAAAGGTGTGCTTGTAACTGGAGATAATCAAATTGTAAACAATGATTTTTCTTCAATTAATCTTGATGAAAATTCATTTGCCATTGTCAATACAGGAAACAATAATCAGATAACTTCAAATACTTCCAATGTTTCCCTAAAAAATAAAAATATCTTCCTGTATTCTGAAAAATCAACAGGAAATATAATAAACAATACAAAAATAAAAGCAGATGGCAATCAAAACTACGGAATCTATACGGCAGGAGCCGCTTCAAATTTTGCTGAAATTGACTTGACAAATGGAGTTGGAAATGTCGGAATTTACAGTACAGGGCAAAATCTTGCAGAAAATTATGCAACAATTAAAGTTGGGGCATCAAAAGTGCCAGAAAAACTTTACTCAATCGGAATGGCTGCTGGATATTATGACAAAGATAACAACGTTTCTGTTTATACAGGAAAAATTGAAAATGCAAATACAGGAAAAATTGAAGTTACAGGAAAAAATGGAATTGGAATGTATGCAATTGGAAATGGGTCAGTCGCTATTAATAACGGAGAAATACATTTGTCAGGGAAAAATTCGATAGGTATGTTTCTGGATCAGGAGGCTGTTGGAATAAATAACGGATTAATTACAGCCACACCAGATGCTGTTGGAGCTATCGGAGCGGTTGCTACGAACAGGGCTGTCTTTAAAAACTACGGAATAATTAACATTCTTCCGAGAGCAGGAGTTGGAGCGCTTGTCAAGAGGGACTCAGTTTTAGAAGAATACTCTTCGCCTTTGGCAACTGTTCCACAGGGAGGCAGTTCCAGAATTATCGCTGAAACACGGATTCAGTCGCCAAAATTACCAAAAACTGGGAAAGAAGTTCCAGATGGAAGTGTTGAAATTGTATCTTTAGCTGGCGACAGGATACCTGAGATAAAAATTAACGGAAAAGCAGTAAATCCTGTGGAATTTGATATTTCTGCCAGCTCACCTGAAATAAAAGTTGTCGGGTCAGGAGATTCTGCTGAACAAATTCTTGAAACGGAAAACAATATTCATAACCCAAATAAGTTTGTTAGCAAAATCGGTATGTATATAGATACTTCAGGTATAAAATTTACCAATCCGATTCAAGGTCTGAACAATCTTTCTGAAGAAACGAAGGTCGATCTGATACTTGGAACGGAAGCCTCAAAATATACAAATTCCAAAGCTATAAAAATTAAGGAAAATATTCTGGAGTCATACAACGCCACAATTTTATCCAATCCGCAAATTAAGAAATGACATATTTATTCAGGATCATTGACATGGGTAGGAACCGTTCAGACGGATGTGGATGGCGAGCAGCTGAAATCTGTCTATTTGGTAAAAATACCGTATACTTCGTTTGCCAAGGATGCAAATGTTTATAATTTTTCTGACGGGCTGGAGCAAAGATATGACATAACTTCCCTAGGTTCAAAAGAAAAGATATTATTTGACAAATTAAACAGCATTGGAAAAAATGAAAAAACATTGCTAGCACAAGCATTTGATGAAATGATGGGACATCAGTATGCCAATATTCAGCAAAGAACTTATGGTACTGGAAGGCTGATTGACAAGGAAATTTCCTATTTGTCAAAGGAATGGGACACTAAGTCCAAGCAATCCAATAAAATAAAAACTTTTGGAATAAGAGATGAGTACAGGTCAAATAGCGCTGGAATAATTGATTATACAAGCAGTGCCTACGGTTTTGCCTATTTAAAGGAGAATGAAGCTGTGAGACTTGGAAACAGCTCAGGATGGTATGCAGGTATGATAAATAATAAGTTCAAGTTCAAGGATGCAGGAAAATCAAAAGAAAATCAGGCAATGCTGAAATTAGGAATCTTTAAAACAATGTCGCCGAAAAATGATTATAACGGAAGCCTGCAATGGACAGTGTCGGGAGAAAGCTATCTTTCAAGAAACAGCATGCACAGAAAATATCTTGTTGTTGATGAAATCTTTAATGCAAAATCAGACTACTCAGCTTATGGAGCGACTGTTAAAAATGAATTGTCAAAAGAAATCAGAACGAGCCAAAGGACTAGCATAAAATCCTACGGAAGCCTGAAACTGGAGTATGGAAGATTTGAAAATATTAAGGAAAAATCTGGGGAAATGCGTCTTGAAGTCAAGGGGAATGACTACTATTTGGCAAAATCTGAAATAGGAGCTGAATTTAAATATAAACAGCCTATAGGTTTACGAACTAGCATTATCGCAGTTTTAGGAGCAGGTTATGAAAAAGAGTTTGGTAAAATAGGAGATGTGGCAAACAAAGCCAAAGTATCGCAGACAAATGCGGACTGGTTCAATATAAGAGGCGAAAAGGAAAATAAAAAAGGAAACTTCAAAACAGATTTTAACATCGGAATAGAAAATCAGATATTTGGAATAACATTAAATGGCGGATATGATGCAAAAGGTAAGAATGTAAGAGGAGGAATAGGTCTTCGAGCTATCTATTAGTACAGAAAAAATAATTATATAAAATGACATTTTATGCTTCCAAAAGAATTTTTATAAAAAATTTTGAAAAATTTATGAAGGCACTATTTTAAATTTGAAAAAAATAGGGTATAATTAAGCATAGAATAAATATAAAAATTTTTAGGAGGAGAAAATGAAAAAGATTGTAACGATTTTTAGTGTGATTTT
>CAJPML010000123.1 GCA_905371725.1 Leptotrichia sp. oral taxon 215 | reverse complement strand
ATATATTACAATATACTATATAGCTTTGAGGCTATATTATCAGTTTAAGTACAATTAATAACAGGAGGACAGTCGTATGTCAAAAAAAGAATTTGTGGAAGCTTATGCAAAAGCTACAGGAGAAACTAAAAAAAGAGCAGAAGAATTAGTAAATGAATTTTTAGGAACAGTTGAAAAATCATTAGCTAAAGGAGATAGTGTTCAATTTGTTGGATGGGGAACTTTTGGAGTTCAAAAAAGAGCTGCTAGAAAAGGAAGAAACCCTCAAACAGGAAAAGAAATTAAAATAGCTGCTAAAAAAGTAGTTAAGTTCAAAGTTGGAAAAAAATTAGCTGATAAAGTAGCTGCTTCAAAAGCAAAATAGAAATAATTTAAAATCTAATAAGAAAAAATAGAAGAACTGTTTCAAAATAAAGATTTTGGAAACAGTTTTTTTATGTCATGAATTAAAAAATTGAATGGTAATATTTAATATATGAATAATAACATATATTGCTTTAAGGATAAAAAAATGTTATTATTATAATAGTAAAAAAATCAGTAGGATAGTAGGAGGAGTAGGAATGAAAAAAATATTAGTGTTAATAAGCATTTCTATAATGCTTGTTTTAAGTTGTGGGAATGAAGGAAAGAAAAATGAGAATACAGGAAAAGAGTCAAAAGACAATTTCAAGATAGGTATTACTCAGATAGTTGCGCATCCAGCATTGGATAGTGCAAGAGAAGGCTTCAAAGATGCAATTAAAGAATCAGGTTTAAATGTTACCTTTGACGAGAAAAATGCCAATGGAGAGGTAGCAACAGCAAATATGATTGCAAATAATTTTGTTACAGAAAAGGTTGATTTAATTTATGCGATAGCAACTAGTACCGCACAGTCTGCTGCACAGGCAACAAATAAATTGCCAGTAGTATTTTCAGCTATTACTGATCCGGAAGCAGCGGGACTTATTAAGGAAAATGTAACAGGAATAAGTGACAGAGTAAATGTTAAACAACAGTTGGAGCTTTTATTGAAGCTTGACAGTAAAATAAAAAAAGTAGGTGTCATTTATAATTCATCAGAGCAAAATTCCAAAGTGCAAGTTGATGATTTGAAAAAAGCAGCTTCAGAACTGGGAATAACAATTGTAGAAAAAAGTGTTACACAGGTAAGTGAGATTCCACAGGCATCAGAAGCTCTAGTTAGAGAATCAGATGCATTGTATCTTCCAACAGATAATCTTGTAGCTTCTGTAATAAATCTTATTACTGAAAAAGCAACAGTAGCGAAAAAAGTAGCATTTGGAGCTGAAGCGGCTCATGTAAAAGGAGGAGCTTTAATAACACAGGGAATAGATTACTATGAAATGGGTAAAGAAGCAGGGAAAATAGCTGTAGAGATACTAAAAAACGGTAAAAAGCCTTCTGAAATAAAATTTAAAAAAATGGATTTAAATGATATAGTAATAAATAATAAAACATTGGCAGCAATTGGAATAAACTTGCCGGAAGATATAAAATCAAAAGCAAAAACAATAGACTAAACATAGAGTGAAAAATGAAATTTTAGAAATTGAGTTGGGAGAAATATGATGAAAAAAATAATGTTATTAATCTTAAGTAGTCTTATGCTATTATTTTGTGGAAAGATAGATGAGGTTTCAAATAAAGATTCTGGAAATAAAAATAGCGGAACAAATGAAACTTACAAAATTGGAATTACCCAGATAGCAACACATCCTTCGTTAGACTTAGTTAAGCAGGGATTTAAAAAAGCCTTTGAAGAAGCTGGGATAAAAGCTAATTTTGATGAAAAAAACGCAGAAGGTACTATAGCAAATGCAACTTTAATAGCTAATGGATATAAAACTGACAAAAAGGATTTAGTTCTTGGAATCGGGACTCCTTCAGCACAGGCTCTTGTAAACACTATAACAGATGTACCTGTACTATTTTCAGCAGTTACTGATCCTGAAAGTGCAAAGCTGCTTAACAAAAATGTGACAGGGACAAGTGACAGACTTGATAATGTTGGTGAACAGCTGGATCTGCTTTTAAAATTAAAGCCGGAAATAAAAAAAATTGCTGTGCTATATAATCCTTCCGAACAGAATTCAGTTGTTCAGGTAAAAGAGATAGAAGCAAAGGCAAAAGAAAAAAATCTGGAAGTTATGTTACAAGGGGTAAGCTCATTAGCTGAATTATCACAGGCTACTAAGAATGCTTTGATTGAAACTGATGCATTATATCTTCCAACAGATAATCTTGTAGTTTCTGGAATAAAATTAATTACTTCAGAAGCAAAAAGTGCTAAAAAACCTGTTATTTCAAGCGAAAATTCTTCTGTAGAAGCAGGAGCGTTATTTACAATGGGACTTGATTATTTTGAACTTGGAAAAAGAACTGGAGAAATGGCAATTGAAATTTTAAAAGGGAAACCTGCAGAACAGATACCATATGAATTATCTAAAAAGATGACATTGTATGTAAATGAAACTACTGCAGCAGAATTAGGACTGGATTTGAAAAAAATAGATTTAACAAATGCTAAGATATATAAATAAAGTTGAAGCAAAATAAGAAAGAAGGATAGGATAAAATAAATGAATGAATTATTAATATTTATACAGAGTCTCCCTACAGCAATGAAAACAGGGCTAATATATTCAATAATGGTAATGGGAGTTTATATAACTTATAAAATTCTGGATTTTCCAGATTTATCAGTAGACGGAACATTTCCATTAGGAGGATTTATATTTGCTGCTTTTTCACTTTCTCCAAATGGTTTCTTTGGAATAACTAATCCAATAATAGGGCTAATATTCGCCACTATAGGTGGAATGATAGCAGGATATATAACAGGAGCATTACATGTATATTTTGATATTGAAGGTCTGCTTTCAGGAATATTGGTAGGAACAGGGCTTCACAGTATAAACTTCAGGATTAACAGTTCTTCAAATGCTATTATACCTGGAGAGAGAAGTTTATATGAAATGATAACATATGAAAAATATTTTATAATATTTACAGTAGTTTTTGTGTTATTGCTTATTTTAAAGGGATTTTATGATTATAAAATAAAAGAAAATAAATATGTAATAAGAACGATGATTGTTTATGTAATTATATTTATACTTTTAGAATTTTATGTAGTTTCAACACAGGATATTAAACTTATGCTGACTGCATTAATAGTATTTATAATTAAAATGATAATTGATTATATACTTACTTCAAAATTTGGATTTGCATTAAGAGCCCTTGGAAATAATGAACAGCTTGTTGTAAGCCTTGGAGTAAATGAAAAAAGGCTTAAAATTTTTGGACTGATGATTTCTAATGGACTGGTGGCATTATCAGGAGCATTATTTGCTCAGGACTTAAAAGTGGCGGATTTACAGTCTGGAGTTGGGACAATCGTAGTTGGACTTGCTGCAATAATACTTGGTCTAGGTGTGCTTAAAAAATCAAGAATGGTAAATGAAGTTTCAATAATAATAGTAGGTTCGTTATTATATTACTGTATAGTAAATATGGCATTGATGTCAAACAACTGGACGCAGAATCTATACAGAAGTCTTAATATTAATGAGAATATAACTAAAATACTTGAAGTAAAACCAACAGATACTAAAGTAATAACTTCAGTAATTCTTGGAATAATTTTATGGAATGAATATAGAAAAAAATCAAAAAAAGGTAAAAATAAAGCAAAATTACTGGAAAAAGGAGAAGCATAGATGATAAAAATAGAAAATTTATATAAGACATTCTTCTCTGAATTAGGTACTGAAAAAGAAGTATTTAAAAATTTGAATTTAGAAATAAATGATGGAGATTTTATAACAATAATAGGAAGTAACGGAGCTGGAAAGTCAACTTTGCTGAATGTTTTAAATGGACAGATAATGCCGGATAAAGGAACTGTTATGTTAAATGATATTAACCTTACAAATGTTGAAAGACATAAAAGAGCAAAGTGGATTTCTCAGGTATATCAGAATCCGTCTCAGGGGACAGCTCCTTCGATGACTGTTCTTGAAAATCTTTCAATGGCTAAAAACAAAGGAAAAAAATTTAATTTTACTTTTGGACTTGATGTAAAAAATTTGGAATTTTATAAAAAGCAGCTGCAAAGTATAGGACTAGGTCTTGAAAATCAGTTGTTCACACAAGTTGCATTATTGTCAGGAGGTCAGAGACAGTGTCTTTCACTGATAATGGCAACATTAAATCAGCCGGACATACTGTTGTTGGATGAACATACTGCTGCTCTTGATCCTCAGACTTCATCTATAATTTTAAATAAGACAAAGGAAATTATAGAAAAAAATAATATTACAAGTTTAATGATTACACATAATATGCAGGATGCAATAAATTATGGAAACAGACTGATAATGTTACATGCAGGTGAAATAATATTTGATATAAAAGGTGAAGAAAAAAAACATCTGACGGTAGAAAAACTGTTGGAAATGTTTAAGACAAAAGATGCAATGTTATCAGATAAAGATGTATTTTAAAAAATGATATAATAATAAGAGATTATCTTAAAAAATGACAGTTATAAAT
>CAJPML010000122.1 GCA_905371725.1 Leptotrichia sp. oral taxon 215 | reverse complement strand
CATTAGAAGTACCTCTGACTTACAGATATGAAATATTCCCTGTAAACAAAAGAGTTAAAAACTACTATGTAGGATATGATTTATATTTAAATGGAAAAATGGTTCACCAATGGGAACTTACAGCTGCAGAACCTATAAAAGCAACTAATTAATTGTTGAATATAACTGTTATATATGAAAATTATATAAAAAATATAAGATAACAAAAAATATATAAATGTGATTCAAACACCGATAAAATATGACTTATCGGTGTTTTTTTCAATGTGAAAAAAGTATTGATATAATTTATTAAAAGTGGTAGAATAAATTAAGTAAATATATTAATTAATGAAAAACTGGAGGTAGGTTAGTATGAAAATTAAAAGTGTAGTTTCAGTGTTAATTATGATGATGGTGTTAATGTCGTGTGGCCCGGGGGAGAAAAAAAGTGCAGGCGGAGATCAGGGTTCTCAAAATATAAAATTTATGACAGAAACACAGAATAATGGAAATGCAGTTCCCGGAGCAGTGCTCAGTGTGGCCATGGTTAAGGACTCGCCATTAGTAGGAATATTTAACCAGGCAATGTATAAGGACGGCTATGACGGAGATATAATTGATTGGTTTTTGGGAAGTTATATTTTAGATATTGATGAAAACTTTGAAGTGACTGATACGGGAATAGCTACTTTAAGCGTAGATCCGGAAAACAAAAAGGCAACTATAAAAATAAAGGACGGAATGAAATGGTCTGACGGTCAGCCAATAGTTGCAGATGATATTATCTATACTTATGAAGTAATAGGTAATAAAGAGTATACAGGAGTAAGATACAGTGATGAAAGTGCCAAAATAGTAGGAATGGAAGATTATAAAGCAGGAAAGGCATCTACAATTTCAGGAATTAAAAAAATCGATGATAAGACAGTGGAAATTTCTTTTAAAGAAATGGGACAAGGAATTTATACAGGAGGAAACGGTCTGGAAAGATATGCAATGCCAAAGCATTACTTAAAGGATGTTCCTATAAAAGATCTTGAAAAATCAGAAAAAATAAGAAGTAAAGTGGTAGTGGCAGGACCTTATACTATAAGCAGTATAGTACCTGGAGAAAGTATAGAACTAAAAGGAAATCCTTATTATTTTAAAGGAAAACCTAAAACAGACAAGGTTACAATACAAGTTGTAAATTCACAGACAATAACTGCTGCAATGAAATCCGGAAAGTATGATATAGTACTGGATATTCCAACAGAGCTATATAAAACTTATAAAGACCTTGACAATATAGATACACTTGGAAGACAGGAACTTTATTATTCATATTTAGGATTCAAGATGGGAAAATATGATAAAACAAAAGGTGAAAATGTAGTCAATCCAAATGCGAAAGTGGCAGATTTAAAATTAAGACAGGCACTTGCTTATGGACTTGATATAAAACAGATGGTAAAGGCTTTCTATGATGGATTAAGAGAAAAAGCAACTTCTTCTGTGCCACCTGTGTTTGAAAAATATTATCCAAAAGATTTAGCAGGATTCCCTTATGATCCTGAAAAGGCTAAAAAACTTCTGGATGAGGCAGGATATAAAGATGTAAACGGTGACGGATACAGGGAAGATAAAAATGGAAAACCATTTGAAATAAAAATTGCGGCAATGTCGGGTGGAGACATAGCAGAACCGTTAGTACAGTTCTATATACAGCAATGGAAGGAAATAGGAATAAAAGGTGTTCTTGCAACAGGAAGACTTATAGAATTTAACAGTTTCTATGACAAAGTTGAAGCAGATGACCCAGAAATAGATGTATATTTTGCAGCATGGGGAGTTGGAACAAACTTAGGGCCATACGAAACAGCAGGACGTAAATCAATGTTCAATTATTCAAGATTTGCTTCAGATGAAAATGATAAACTTATGGCTGAAGTGACAAGTCCTAAAACATTGACAGATCCTAATTATAAGCCTGAAGCCTATAAAAAATGGCAGGAATATTATATAAATCAGGCAGTAGAAGTACCTCTGACTTACAGATATCAGTTGTATCCTGTAAATAAAAGGGTTAAGAACTTTGATGTGGCTTACGGATATGAAAAACGTGGAAAAGGAATGCACTTAGTTGAACTTACAGCGGCAGAACCTATAAAATCTAAGAAGTAGTTTAAATTATAATTAGGTTGTCTCAAAATAGAAAAAATATAGTTTTTTATATTAACTATCACATTTTCTTTTGAGACGCCTTTTTCTTTAATTATTAAAGAAAATATTGATTAAATTAGTAAAAAATGATAAAATTCTGATAGAAAAATTTGAAGCTATGAGAGGAGAAATTAATTAATGGATGAGTTAAGAAAATTATTGAAGGAAGGAAAGCTTAGTTTTCAACAAAATTTTATAGTAGCATTCGAGCTGTTTAAAGAAATGTTGAAAAATGATAATAAGGAAATACTAATACTGTTATTTATAAACTTAATAGCAACATTTTTTAGTATAACAGGAAATCCATCCTTAATTCTTTTAAGCAGAATAATGGGAGCTGTAGTTGTAATCAGATTATGGATGCTTTATAAAAAGGTAATTTTTAAAATAGAAGAAAGACAATATGTAAATGATGGACTTGTAATAAGGGCAGTTATATTATTTTGTCTTGAAGTATTGTTTATATTTTTTATGACAATAATATTTCTTCATTATATTTTTACTTTACCTGAAGGAAGAGAAATATTATTAACTTTAGATTACCCTAGAATACTCTTTTTATTAAGAGTACCTATTATAATTGTAGGGATAATTTTCTTTATAGGGTATATACATATTCTATACTTGCTTCCAGTATATTTATCAAGAAGAGGAAGTTTCTGGGAATCAGTAAAATATAATTTATATCTTTTAAAAGGCAATAGAATAAGAATGCTTATTCCTATGATACTTTTTTTTGTAATTCAAATATCTATGGTACAACTTCTATTAAAATTAGGTATTTTGGGACTTTTTATAAATGTTTTTTTAGGAACGGCTATCAATGTATATAAAGTGATAACGGCTTCAATTATTTATCTTAATGTAGAATATACAAGTGAAATACCGGAAGAATTTTTTTATCTTACCGGTAAAGAAGAACAAAATTCTGATGTGATAGAAGATAAGGCAGAGGCATAAAAAAGGAGCAGCAATAAAAAACTGTTTCAAGTTTTCAGATTTTAAATATATCTGATTGAAACAGTTTTTTATATTATAGTTGTTTATATGCTTGCATGTACAGTATCGACTCTTACTCCACTTACAAAATATTTTCCCCAGTAGGAATGCTCCAACGAGGATAATATAACTCCTTTTGAAGAAGAAGCATTTATAAATATTGAATTTCCTAGATAGACAGCTGTATGATTATATTTTCCTTCCGGTTTAAAGTATAAAATATCTCCTGGTTTCAAATTATGTTTTGAGACATGTCTTCCTACTTTAACCTGATCTCTTGTTATTCTAGGTAGCTCAAAATTAAATACTTCACGATAAACTCTACGTGTTAATGCAGAACAGTCAATTCCTCTGTCTGAGTCTCCGCCAAACGCATATTTTGTTCCTTTCCAGTTTTCAAATGATTTTAATAAAGCATTCTGTAATTTAACTGTACGTATTTCAGAACTTGTACCACTGATTAGCAGTCTTTGATTTTTTTCATGTAATTCATTAATTTTAGTAATAACTAGACTGTCATCACTAAATTTGTTTTTTAAATTGTGATTGATTTCTACATGCTCCCTATCATTTTCCTGCCTATTCTCAGTTATCTTGGTTCTTTCAGTTTTCTCAGTTATGTCTGCAGTAGTGGCATCTGTTTTAACTTTGTGAGTTTCTTTTTTTTCACTAAACTTATCCTGTAAAGTTGAGCAGTTCATTGCAAATAACGAAAGCGAAGCCATAAGAATAACATTTTTCTTTTTCATAACCAATCATTCCTTTCTAATAGTTTTTAGTTTGAAGATTCTATAATTAAGTTTATTGGACCATCGTTTATTGACTGGATTTCCATGTATTCCTGAAATTCTCCTGTTTTAAATGGAACTTCTGACTCTGAAAGTTTTTCAATAAACAAGTTATATATTTTTTTTGCTTTTTCCGCAGGTGCTGAATTTAGATAATCCGGTCGTCTTCCCTTTTTTGTATTTCCATAGATGGTAAAGTTACTTACAATTAACAGTTCTCCTTTGACATCCTGTACAGATAAATTTAATTTACCATTTTCATCATCAAAAATTCTTAAATGAATCAGTTTATCCACACAGTAAATAATATCTTTAATGTCATCTTCATGTGTAATACCTAGATATGCAACTATTCCTCTGTTAATTTCACACTTGAAATTGTTATTAACAGACATTTTTGCAGATTTTACCCTTTGAATAATAAGTTTCATAAAAATCACCTGTAAAAAATGTAATTCCGTTATTTCATTTTATAAATATTCTGAGGCTTTGTCAAGTATTTTCTTATAATTTTATTGAAATAACTATATAAAATTTATATATATAAGTGTTTGCTAAGTCTTTTATAAGGTGTTATAAAAGAAATAATTATATTGCAA
>CAJPML010000121.1 GCA_905371725.1 Leptotrichia sp. oral taxon 215 | reverse complement strand
TATATGTATAGTTTATACAAAAAAAATTCTCTCATTTATCCTTAATCTAATTATGCTATTATTATGTCAACAACAAATAGAAAAGAGGTTTTAAAAATGAAAAAAAGATTTTTTTTAATTGGAATTTTTACTATTTTATTTTTTAGCTGTTTTATAACAAATGCTTTTCCTTGGAGAAAAAAATCTGAAAGTGTTAATAATTTAAGGGAAACATCATGGCAGCTTGTAACTATTAAGGAAAAAAATGTAGGTTCAATAACAGTTGATGATAATTCTAAAATTTCTATCAGTTTTACAAAAAATCGTGTCAGCGGTTTTTCGGGAGTTAATAGATATTCAGGAAGCTATAGTACAAATAACGATTCCATTTCTTTCTCAGAATTAAGTGTAAGTCTTATGTCAGGTTCTAGAAGTGCAATGGATGCAGAAGAAAGATTCCTCCGAATTCTACGTTCTGCTAAAAAAGTAAGAGCTGATAAAAATACTCTGACATTGGAAAATGCAAAAGGTGATACTTTGACTTTTAAAAACTTAAAAACATCTGATAAAAAAGAAAATGAAATACTTCCATTAAATAAAGAGATTTTAAATACTGAATGGAAACTTGTAAATATGGCAGGAAGAAATCTAGGAAGTTATGAAAATATCACAATTTCTTTTTCAGAAGATGGTGTAAGCGGTAATTCAGGTGTAAACACTTACTTTTCCAGCTATGTGATTACAAATAACAATATAACAATAGGTGTTTTATCTTCCACAAAAATGGCAGGTCCTGATAATTTAATGAAACTGGAAAGAGATTTTTCAACTCTTATCCAAAATGTTAGAAAAATTAAGTTAGCTGATAAAAATACTTTAGTATTAACTACAGCAAATGGAAAAAATCTAACTTTTCAAAAAATGAGATAAATAAGAAAAATATAAATAAAATATGATACGTAAAAACTATATTTCTTTGTTTACTAAAATTTTACTTATACAAAACAGTCATTTATCAAAGAAAAATCAAAATTTGCCTAAAGGATGTTGATTTTTCCTAAATTCATATTCTGTTTTGAATTGTGAAATTATAAATAACTTGAGAAATATAGTTTTTTATGTTAACTTTTATTTTTCTTTTTTCCATTCCTGTGGTATACTAACTCCTGGATACACATAATTTTTAAATATTCTATTTCTAAATAATTTCAGATTTAACTCTATATAAATAACAAAAAAATAGAAAATGAGGTAAAAAATGAAGACAAAAATGCGATTACGTGGAATGCTGCTTGCAAGCCTTGCTGCCAGTCTCTGGTCCATTTCAGGGATTTCAGGAGAAATACTCTTTAAGGAGCATAATTTTTCATCAGACTGGCTTGTATCTGTGAGAACGGCAGTTTCAGGAATACTGCTCCTTATAGCAGTTATTTTTATTGAAAAAAAATCTATATTCAAACCATTTAAAAGAATGGAAGATATTATAGGAATCCTTTTATTTGGAATTGCCGGAATATACTTTGTGCAATTCACTTACTTTAGAACAATCGAATTAAGCAACGTATCATTTGCAACGATTCTACAGTTTACAGCACCTTTTTTTATTTTCATCTATGAATCCTTAAAAAATAGAAAAGTACCGTCTATATCAACTGTGATTTTACTGCTCACAACTATCTTAGGTGTTGTATTTATTGCAACAAAAGGTAACTTTTCAAATTTGGCAGGATCTACAGATGCTCTTTTAATAGGTATTGCATCTGCTATTATGATAGCCTTTTATTCTATTCAGCCAAAACAGCTTTTAAAAAGATACGGAAGTATTACAGTTGTCGGTTGGGGAATGTTCGTTGGAAGCATTATAGCAAATGTGATTCATCCCTTCTGGAAAATCGAAGGTAATATAAACTTTAAATCTGTTATTCAAGTTATAATTGTTGTAATTTTAGGTACTGCCATTGCTTATTTAATATATATTGCAAGCCTTAACTATATTTCATCATCATTGGCAGGTATACTTACAGCATTTGAACCGATTCTGGCCGCAATATTATCTGTAATAATTTTCAAACTGAATTTCTCCCTGATTGAACTGCTAGGATTTTTAATGGTCTTTTCATCCATATTCCTTCTGCAGAAAAGACTTTAATAAGGGTTTTTCAAAATAAAAATATAGAATATAAAAAATATATATTTGTGAATTATTTAGAATTTCACAATGTAAAACAGGAAATGAATTTAGGAAAAATCAACAGCCTTTAGGCGAATTTTGATTTTTCCTTAATAAATAACTGTTTTATATGAGTGAAATTTTAATAAATGAAGCAAATATATTTTTTTATACTATACTTTAAATTTTTCTTAAAGCCCTCATTAGAAGTACTTTGTCACATCATTGAATATGATGAAAGCCATTAAAATCAATAGCAGTATCATACCAACCATGTGGATTTTTTCCTCTATTTTTTTATTTACCTTTATTCCTACAAATTCCGGTATTACAAATAAAAGTCTTCCGCCATCAAGCGCAGGTATAGGAAGAAGATTCATTAGCCCAATATTTATTGACAATATTATAAAAATATTTATAAGAGCCAGTCCTCCTCCGGACTTATAGGCTTCTCCTACAAATTTAGGTAATCCTACAGGTCCTGTTATCTCTCTTGCTGAAACTTTTCCAGTTATAAGCATTTTCAGTCCCTGCACCATCATTTTAAAATATTCTGCAAAGGAGTATACTGAAATTTCCATTTTCTTCAATAATGAAACCTTAGACTGCTGCGCCTGAATTCCTAAAATATAAGATTCTGCATCTTTATTATATGTTAATTTTACATTGCCTGATATTTCTTTTCCATTTCTGGATATTTTTACAGAAATATCTTCATCATTATATTTCTTTTCAGTTCCGTTAACTTTTAAAATTTCTTCCTGTAAATCATTCCAGTTGGAAACTTTTACTCCATTTATTTCTGTAACTCTATCTCCAGACTGTAAAAAACTCTTAGCTCTTGAACTTTCCTGAATCGTTCCAATAACAGGCTCTATATACTTTGACGGTACCACTCCTGTTATTGAAATTAAAATAAATATTGCCATGAGAGCTGTCAAAAAATTCATCATTACACCGGCAATTAGCACAACAAATCTGCTAAATGCAGGTTTTGTATAAAATCCACCTGGAATTTCATTTTCAGGATTTTCTTCCGGTTGCATACCTGCGATATTTACAAATCCACCTAATGGCAACATTCTTATAGAGTAATCAGTTTCTCCTATCTTTTTTGTAAATATTTTTGGACCCATTCCTATAGCAAATTCCATAACCGGCATTTTATAATATTTTGCTGTCATAAAATGTCCCAATTCATGCAGAAAAATAATAATTCCAAGTATTATTATCGCTAAAATTATACTCATTTAATTTCCTTTCATATTTCTATTTTCATTCATTTTATGTTATAATTTGAAATAACATTTAATTATAGCATATTTTAACTTATATTTTAATATGTTATATAAAGAAAGGACAAAATAATGAAGAAAAATAACACTATTTTAGGTGCTTTTTTAATTGTAATCGCCGCTGTTATGTGGGGACTGGATGGAGTTCTGCTTACTCCTGCATATTTTTCAAAATTCCATTTTTACGATGTGAATTTTATAGTCTTTATTGCCCATGTGATACCAACTATTATTTTATCAGTACTTTTTTTCAGACAATACAGTGAACTGAAAAACTTTACTAAAAATGACTATATATTTTTTATACTGATTGCATTATTTGGAGGAACTTTGGGAACTCTTTCCATTGTGAAAGCTCTCCAGCTAAGTGAATTTAGCAAATTCAGCATTGTCATACTTATTCAGAAGGCACAGCCTATATTCGCTGTCTTACTTGCCTTCTTTATTTTAAAGGAAAGACCTTCAAAAAAATTTTATATGATTGCTATTATTTCATTAATTGCAATATATCTTTTGACATTTGAATTTAAAAGTCCGGCACTTTTACCAAAAAATAACGTTCTGGCTGCTATGTATTCACTGCTTGCCGCTTTTTCCTTTGGAAGTGCCACTGTATTCGGAAAAAAAGTTGTATATAAATTTTCCTTCCTGACAAGTACATTTTACAGATTCTTTTTTACTACAATAGTTACCCTATTTTTTATCTTATTTTCAGGAAATACGGAAAAAAGTCTCAGTCTTTATTTCAGCAACATAGGCTTAATATCTCTGTCATCATTTATTGCCATATTTGGACTAATAGCTATACTTATTTACTACAATGGACTGAAAAGTGTTACAGCTTCCGTTTCAACTTTCTGTGAACTGGCTTTCCCACTAACTTCAGTCGTTACAGAAGCAGTTGTTTATAAAAGATTTTTATCTCCTGTACAACTTGTGGCAGGAACTGTACTGATTGCCTCTATATTATATCTAAATTTAGGAAAAGTTAAGGTTGATATAGAAGGTATTGATAAGGTAAGAGAGGCTGACATTTAATAAAATTTATATTGTACAGAAATTTAAATGAGACTATATCAGAAAAATTAAAAAATAATGCAAAAACTATATTTATGAATTATCTAAAATTTCACTTATAC
>CAJPML010000120.1 GCA_905371725.1 Leptotrichia sp. oral taxon 215 | reverse complement strand
GTGGAGTACAATACTTTTTTTAAAAATGTAGAGGCGGAAGAAATTTCAGATGACACATTAAAGCTGATTTGCAGCACAAATCTTGTAAAAAAGAATATTGAAAAATATAAAGAGCAGATAGAAGAAATAATCGAAATAATAACTGATGAGGAAATGAAAGCAGTTTTTGAAGTAAAGGTTCAGGATATTGTACAGAATAACAGTTATAGATTTTCAGAAAATAGGTCTGACAGAACCGAAAGACTTAACACAGGTCTGAATGAAAAGAATAGGCTTGAAAATTTTGTGGTGGGTGAAAATAGTAAGCTTGCATTTAATGCATGTCTTGCAGTAGTTGAAAATGAAATGCCTGTTTATAATCCACTCCTCATATACGGAGGTTCAGGACTTGGAAAGACTCATCTGATTCAGGCGGTGGGAAATGCCATAGTTGAAAGATATCCTTACAAGAAGGTTTTTTATTCCACTTCGGAAGAATTTTCAAATACATTTTTTCAAATGCTTCAGAAGGGTGAAATACAGGAGTTCAGAGATGTTTTTAGAAGCCTTGATGTACTTCTTCTGGATGATATACAGTTTTTTGAAAAGGTTTTTGGAAAAGGTGGAGGAACTATTGAAGAGGAGTTTTTTCATACATTCAACAAGCTGCAGGAACTTGGGAAACAGATAATAATGATAAGTGACAGATATCCAAAAGACATAAAAAATCTTTCCAAAAGAATGGAATCAAGGTTTCTGTCAGGTCTTTCAGTGGAAATGCAGCAGCCGGGATTTGAAACAAGGGTGGCAATTCTGAAAAATTATGCAGTTGTAAGAAATATTGAAATAGATGATAATATACTTGAATATATAGCAGACACTGTCGATACGAATGTAAGGGAAATGGAAGGAATGCTGACGTCAATGAGTGCCAGATCAAAACTTCTTAATGAAAAGATAACATTGCAGCAGGTACAGGATGAGCTGGCTAACAGGATAAGAAAGCAGCGCGCTGAAATAACTGCTGAAAAGATAATAGAAACAGTATCAGTAGAATATGATGTTCCTGTGTCAGATATGAAATCAAAGAAAAGACAGAAGAAAATAGTAAATGCAAGGCAGATTGCAATGTTTCTTCTGAAAAACAGGCTGGATCTTAATCTTACTACAATTGGAGGACTTTTTGGTGGAAAGGATCACAGCACTGTCATAAGCAGTATAAGAAAAGTTGAAGGAAAAATGGAAGAAAGTAAGGTATTTAAAGGAGAAATAGACAGGCTGAAACAGAATATAGCAAAATAAGGAATGTAAAAAGCCAATAAAGATAAAAAAGAGCTGCTAGAAAGGAAAAATATGAAAAAAAAAGATGATGAAATTGAAATTGTTGAAATAAATACAGAATTTATAAAGCTGGATCAGCTTTTAAAATGGGCAAATTTTACAGCTTCCGGAGTGGAATCCAAAATGTTCATACTGAACGGGGAAGTGAAAGTAAACGGAGAAGTTGAAACAAGAAGAGGAAAGAAAATATATGACGGATACATTGTGGAGTTTAACGGAGAAAAGATAAAAGTTAAGGCTCCTACAGAATAGCTGTCTAAAAATATAGAAAAATACAGAGGGGAAAATATATGTATTTGAACCAGATAAGCTATAGCAATTTTCGCTGTCTTGAAGATGGAAAAATAGACCTGGACAGAAATTTCAACTTAATATATGGAAAAAATGGACAGGGAAAAACTTCTTTCATAGAGGCTGTTCATTTTTTAGCAACAGGAAAAAGCTTCAGGACAAAGAAACTGAAGGAACTTTTCAGATACAACAGGAACAGGGTTATAGTATTCGGAAAATATACCGGAAAAAATAATGAAGAAAATACAATGGCAATTGATGTGAATGAAGACAGGAAGGATTTCTACATCAACAGGAACAAAAATAAATATATAGACTATGTAGGACTTTTGAATATAATTTCCTTCATACCTGAAGATATAGAAATAATTATAGGTAATCCCGGAGTAAGAAGAAATTTTTTCAATTATGAAATATCTCAGGCAAGAAAAGATTACCTGAGATCAATTGTGGATTTTGAAAAAATACTGAAGATACGTAATAAATTAATCAGGGAAAAAAAGACGGGAGAAGAAATATACAGGATATATAATGAGAAGTTTATAGAAGAGGGAGTGAATATTATAATTCACAGGAGAGAATTTATAAGAAACATTTCGATTCTCCTGAATCTCAACTATAGAAAGCTTTTTGATGAAAAATCCGAGCTAAGGCTGAAATATGAATGTTTTTTAGGAGAAGTTGATAAAAAGTCTAAAGAAGAAGTGAAGGAAAAGTTCGAGGAGCTGTGCATAAGGAAGGCTGAAAGGGAAAGATTTCTAGGATATAGTCTTATCGGCCCGCAGAAGGATGACTTTATATTTGAACTGAATGGAAAAAATGCAAAATCCTTTTCTTCACAGGGGGAAAAGAAGTCAATCATATTTTCCCTTAAAATTTCTGAAATAGACATGCTTGTAAAGGAAAAAAATGAATATCCGGTATTTATAATGGATGACATTGCATCCTACTTTGATGAAATAAGAAAAAAAAGTATACTGGATTATTTTGTAAACAAGAAGATACAGTGTTTCATAACTTCAACGGAAGACTTGAAAATAAAGGGGAAAAGATTTATTGTGGATAAAGGAAAAGTGAAGGTTTATGACTAGGGAAATAAAGAAACTGGATAAAAATATATTTGAGCTGAAATGTTCGGCTTTTAAAGGTGAAGGGTATACTCTCTGGAAGCTTAAAAAAAACTGGGAATTTATTGCCGGAAATATAATAGCTGAAAAATCTGAGCCGAGAAATTTATATATGAGGGAACTTACAGTATATGTACATGATCCGGTGATTCATCACAGTATTGTTTCATACTCTTCCATAATAATGAAAAAAATAAATGAGTTTTTTCAGGGAAATGTTGTGGAAAAAGTTGAAGTACGTAAAACAAATAAAAATCTACGAAAAAATGTACTCGATTTCAGTCAGAAGGAAAAATCTGAAAAAATATCGGAAATAAATAAAAAAACAGAAAAAAAAGTTTTTTTTCAGGAGGAGGAACAGGAACTGTCCTTCGAAGAAAGGGAAAAAATAAGGGAAAATATTGAAAAAATAGATAAAAAATATGAAAATTTTGCCATAAGGCTAAAAGAAATTGCAGAAAATAACAGAAAAAAGGAAAAATATCTTTTAAAAAACGGTTTTATCAGGTGCAGTGAATGCGGTAAAATTTTTTGTCCGGGAGAAAATGAAAAAATATGCTTTAACTGCTACGACAGGAAAGAAAGCAGGAAAATAGACGGAATGGTAAGACTGTTAACAGAAATGCCCCTCATTGGAGAAAGGGATGCCGTAAGAATGACAGAAACTGACGCATATACCTATTATAAGGTCAGGGACATGCTTGCACAGAGGGTTTACAGGGATCTTCTTTATTTCTGCATTGAAAAGAATCTTCAGATAAAGGGCAATGAAGAATGGAGTGAAGAAATAAGGAAGGAAACAATTGTAGATTTTGAAATTTATGTGAAGAACTATATAGATTTTAAAATAGGAACAGACAATATGGAAATTTTTTCAAAGGAAAGAGAAAAAGTAATAAGAAAGCTGAATAATGACAGGAGATTTAGAAAATGAAAGTGGAGGAATTGTTAAAGGAAGCCTTGGATTCTTATACAGAAGGTAAAATTTATGATGCTGTAATATATTTTGAAACAGTGCTTGAAATGGAAGAAGGAAATTACCAGGCATTGACAATGCTTTCAAAAATATATTCGGATACAGGATTTTACAAGGAAGCCATGAAATATAGCGAAATAGCATATAAAAAATATAGTGATAACCTTGAAGTAATATTTAACATGGGATATCTCAGTCAGGCCACAGGAAAGTATAAAAAGGCACTTTCCTATTATGAGAAATATTCTGAATCTGAAAGCAATTACCATGTGATGCTTAATATGGGACTCTGCTATATGGAACTAAAGTATTACAGGAAAGCACTGGAAATGCTGGACAGAGCTATAGAAAAAGAGCCTTCAAATACTGAAGGATATATGGACAAGGCTGAATGCCTTATAAGAATGAACCAGTTTGACAGGGCAATGCATATATATGAGAAAAGACTTGCAGAGAAGGAAAATAACGTAGAGGAATATTATATTTACATGAAAATGGGGGAACTGAAAAATACTGCTGGAAATATTGAAGAGGCAATAAAATATTATAATATTGCTATAAATTTCAGCAATGCTGAGGACTTCGTATTTGAAAATTTTTATGAAATGCTCATTAAGGCTGAAAAATATGAAGAAATTGAACTGCTTCTTATAAATTATGCTAATAGCGGAATTGCAAAGGAAAAGGTACTTAATCTGGAAGGAAGGTACGCTTCCTCAACAAAGGATTTTGAGAGGGCAAAGAAAGTATGCGACAAGCTGCTCATGCTGGAACCTGAAAATCCTTTACATTATTTTAATTCCGCATATGTTGCCGAAATGCGAAACAAGTTTGATGAGGCACTTGATTTTATAGATAAATCTGAAAAATATGTAAATGACAAGGAACTTCTAAAGGATGCAAAGAAAAGGATAAAAAAGGCAAAGG
>CAJPML010000119.1 GCA_905371725.1 Leptotrichia sp. oral taxon 215 | reverse complement strand
TGTGATGACTTATATTTTATATACTATATACAGTAAAGGAGAGAACATGAATAACAATTTGAAAAAAATAGAAAAGGAGCTTAGAAGTTTTGCTAAAAGATGCAAAGAAATAAAATATACTCATGCAGCCCTTTTTACTTTTTTGTTTACGGGATTCAAGGCATTTACAGCGCATGGTAATGTTGAAAGCATTGAAAGCGCTAGAAAAGATATAAAAACATCAATAACAGACATGAAAAAACTTTTTAGAGATGCTAAAAAGGAAAATAATAAATTGATGAAAAATTCCAGTTTGGAGCTAATTCAGCTCATGGAACAGGGAGATCATGTTGTAAAATCTCCGTGGAGCAGTTGGCAAACAGGAACAAATTATTACTATAGCAATTGGACTGGAAAATATAAAGGAAGTGGAGATAAGAAACTCAGGTATCCTTACGAAGGTTTGTTCATAAGAAGTGAAAATCCATTTGAAAGATATACTTCCCCTTTAAGTGAAAAATATAAGGAGCTGAATTCTTCTTTAAATTTATATTCTGCCTCTTCAAATGCAAGAGCAGGACTGAATGATTTCTATGGAATTGCAAACACAACAGAAGTCTTGGAACCACCGGTGACAATAGAAATAAATGCGACAGTTAAGCCAAAGAGTATAGAAAAAGCCCCAATAGCATTAAATATTCCAGGGATAATGGCTCCAGCTCTTCCGCCTGTGAGTATTAATCAGGCAACTCCTCCGAGTTTGAGTTTGCCTGAACCGGTAGCACCAAATAAAACAGTTTCCGTTGTGCAACCAAATGCGGATCCATTTACGGGATTCTTCTTTAATTCAAATATCAGTGCACTGTCAACTGGTAATAGTAATATAACTTTGTATTCAGGAGTAAATCCGGATGATTT
This sequence comes from Leptotrichia sp. oral taxon 215, assembly GCA_905371725.1. Taxonomy (GTDB): domain Bacteria; phylum Fusobacteriota; class Fusobacteriia; order Fusobacteriales; family Leptotrichiaceae; genus Leptotrichia_A. The sequence goes on along the minus strand of CAJPML010000119.1, from coordinate 3,750 downwards.
AATTGCGAATAAGACAGGAGATGATGTAACACCTGCTCTTAAAACAGGAGTTTTAACTACATCAAATGAAATAAATCAGCGGCCTACAAATATTTTATATAGAGTTGGTCCTAACTTAAGTAATATGACATTTCATGTCAGAGGTTTTTTTGGTGATGGAAGTGATGGGTATACAGATGCAGGATCAGGGCATAATGGAGGTTCTGATCCATCTGGGGGATCTACTCTTGGAACGATAGGAGTTCATACATTATTAAACGGTACAATTACAAATGTAACTGCTAACCTATATGGTAGGGCAGGATTTTTGACGTCGGAAACATGGAGACATGGAAAAGTAAGAATGATTAATACAAATGTAAATGTGTACGGGAAAGAAAATACAGTGTATTATATAATGCCGGCAGCATTTAATACAATTGCAAATTATACAGATACAAATTACTATTTGGGAGCTTTACAGGGAACAACAAATGTAAAAATGTATGGAACAGGGAACACTGTTTATTTATCATCAGGAATTTCTGCAGCTAGATTAGTGGAAAATGATGGTAAAATAGAACTGGAAGGAGCTTCAAATATTGTTTATTCAAGCTTCAGCTATGCTCCGACATGGGAAAAGACAAACTATGGTGGAAAAGCTAACAAAATGAATTCAGTGATACGTTTTTCACAAGATGTGGAATTGTATGGAGATGAAAATGTAGTTATGTTTTTTGGAAGTAAAATTGGAGGAACAGGTACTCCAAAGTCTTGGCAGCTGGGGGATAAAAATGCTGAAATAGCTGCAGGATATCTGACAAAAGCATCATATATAGGAATCTATCAGGGAGAACTGGATATAAAAGCTGTAATAGGTAAACAACTTGCCATAGATGGAAATGCAGCAACCCAGACAGCAAAAGGAAAACTGGTAGAAGATTTAAGTAACCCGTCTAATCCTAAATACAAAGGTTATACTGATAAAACTGTTGATGGAGGAGTAGGACTTTATGTAGTATCTGGTCAAAGGGAAGGAATTAACGCTATTAAAGATTTAGGAATACCTGTTTCAACCAATGCAAATTTTTCAAGTTTTCAAAATGATCCTATTCATAATCTGGAAGTTGGAAAGCTAGACATTAAGTTTGGAAAATATTCTAAAAATGGGTTTATGATGATTTCCAAACTGGGAAGTGTTATAGACATAGGAAAGGCAACAAATAAATATTATGTAACAACTATGAGTAGTGATATTTCAGATGGTATAAATGGTGATTCCACATCAGAAGCTGATGCATCTACAGGTACGACAATAGCTTATGCCGAAGGTACATGGGATCAGTCAAAGCATCAGCTTGGATCAACAAATGCCGATGTAACTCAAAATAATACTGATGCAGCTTCAGTAAATGGTGGAGCAGCAAGAAAACCTCTGACAGATACTATAGCCTCAACAGCTGCAAAGCTGCAGGGACTGCCATCTGAAATAAATATATATCCAAATGTGGTGCTGGCTTCAAAAGAGGGAATCGCATATATGGGTGACAATAAAGGAATTGTAAATGCAAAAGCAAAAACAGAGGCAGTAAATTACGGTGCAATTATAGGATATGCAAGGAATGGTGGAAAAGTAGAAATTGATGGAGAAGTTAAAGCTATAGATAAAAATACATCTTCAGATGACAATAAATATAAAAATATAGTGGCTTTTTCAGAATCAGGAGGAACTGTTACTGTAAAAGGTAAAGCTACTGTAAATGGAATAGGAGCATTTGCGAAAGGTGCGAACTCAAAGTCTTCATTTACATCAAATAATAATGACGTAACTATAAATGCAGGAACTGTAGGAGGATTAGTCGCTACAGAAGGAGGTTATGCAAGTTTAAATGGAGGAACTGTTAACATTACGAAAGATAACTCCAGGCTTTTTTATGCAGATGCGACAGGAAAAATAGATTTTACAAAAACAACAACTATTAATATGTCTAAAGGTATTATTCTTCCGCAGGAAGAAAATGATGCCTCACGTTATAGCAGTAAGGCAACAGGAGAAGCTGGAGCTGTTCCAACAAGATATAATGGAATGAGATGGGTAACAATAAAACTTCTTTCAGATGATGTTATTCTAAAAACAGTAAACAATCATGCTCTTGAAACATGGAATGGTAGTGCAAGTTTTGAAAGTGGGATTCAGGGTATAATGAAATATCATCTTTTAGATAAAAATGGACATACATATAAGGTTTATTACACTAATGGAGAATTTAAAATTGCAAGTAATGTTAATTTAGATTCTTCATCAGATGTATTTAACAGTATAATAATGGCAAATGAAAAAGTTACTATTGATAATGGAGTTTCAATAACTTCCGCTACAGGAAAGGGTCTAGTTCAGGGATCACTGAAAAATACAGTTGATAATAGTAAAACAGGTTATATTAATAACGGGACAGTAAATATTTCAGGTGGAAATTCAGGTTCCATAGGAATAAGGGTTAGTCATGGAACTATAGAAAATAACAGTTTGGTTAAAATAAACGATGGAATAGGTCTGTATGGAACTAGCGGAAGTAAAATTATTAATAAGCCAGGAGGAACTGTTGAAATAACTGCTCCGTCAGCTTATGGAGTAGGAATATCAGGGTTTTTATCAGGAACGGCTGCTCAGGAATATGGAACTGATAAACTGATTTCTAATTTGATAGCATCAAGTGGAGGAAATCTTCCATCATCAGTGAAAACAATAGATATAACAAATGAAGGAAAAATAAGTATTGCAGGAAAAGCAATAGGAATTTACGCTGACAATACAAGTACAATTGCAAATTTTGATAATCATGTTACAAAGGAAAATGCTGTTATAAATAACAAGGCTTCTTTGGATTTTGGCGCTGACAGTATTGGAATTTTTGCAAAAAAATCAACAATAAACCTTACGGGTACAGGTTCAGAAGATATTTCTACAGGAAAAAATGGATTAGGAATATATGCAAAAGACTCTTCTGTTAATCTGCTGACAAATTATGGATTCCAGCTTAAGGACAATGGAACAGGAATTTATTTGGAAAATACTGAGACTTCAGCAGGAACAATGGAAGTTAAGTATACAGGAGCAACTGCAGCAAGGGGAACGGGTATTTATTTTAGTGGAACAACACCTATGGCAAATAGATTAAGTGTTAATTTTAAAAATATTTCAGGAAGTCAGGGAGGTATTATAGGAGTTTATGCATCAGGAGCAGATTTCAGTAATGAAGGAAATATAAAAATAGAAAATACTGATACTTTAGGATTTGGTATTATAGCTTCTGGCTCCAATGTAGTAAATAAAGCTGACATTACATTGGAGGATTCTCTTAATCCAAATACTCCGAACATAGGTATGTATACATCAGGAGCAGATGTCTTAAAAAATATTGGAAACGTGAAAGTTGGAAAAAATGGAATAGGAATATATGGAAAAGATTTCGAAAACGGAGATTCTATAAGTTATCCTGCTAGTACAATTGAAGCAGGAGAAAATGGAATAGGTATTTATTCTACCGGTGGAACTGGAAATCTTAAGTCTGGAAGCATTAAGGCAGGAAAAGACGGAGTTGGAGTGTATATTGCAGGAAATGGTGGAACAGTTAGGGCAGATGCCCCTTTTAGTATGAATCTTGGTGACGGCTCAGAAGGAAATAATAAAGGAGCTTTCGGATTTGTCAATGTAGGACAGAATAATAAAATTATAAGTAATATATCAAATGTAGCTCTCCAAAATAATTC
>CAJPML010000118.1 GCA_905371725.1 Leptotrichia sp. oral taxon 215 | reverse complement strand
TTATCTGTTTTATACAGGAAATATTATATTAAGTCCACATACTTTATGTAATATATTTAAGAGACAAAAAGAAACTGTTCTGAATAATTTCTTTTCAAACAGTTTCTTATATTTTTCATATTATTCTGGTTATTTTTTAAGTTTAAAACTTATGTGTATATCCTATCGTAAATACATTTATTGATTTATCATACTTAACTTTTGATTTATCAAGGTTTACTCCTGGTAATACAGTGTTTTCCTTTTCTCCATTGGCAGAATTATATGAAACATGTGCTACTCCAAATTTCCACTCTGAATTTTCTGTAGGCTTATAAGTAAGACCTGTAGCATATATCTGAGAATTTATTGCATATTCTACATCTGTATAAGTTTTCTTTGGAGCACCAGTATCTGCATAGTTAAATCCTGCATGCCATGTAAATTTATCATTAATTCTGTAGTCTACACCAAAGTTCAGTTCATATCCATCCTTATATTTAAATCTGTCCATCTTGGCAGCCCTATTAAAGTAATGAATATATCCTCCTGAATATGTAAATCTGTCTATATCTTTTGAAACACCTATTGAAAGAACTCCTGGTAAATCCCTTCTATATTGTGCACCATCTGCATATTCAGGATAGAAAAATGAAATTCCTAGTGGTTTCCCTGCTATTGACATTCCTTTTACTTCAGTTGTTTTTGCCTTAAATTTCATTTTTACCGGCGTGTCATATTTTACTGCAATGTTTAATGTATCAGTTGGTTTATAGTCAAATCCAATTGTTCCTCCAATACCGTTTGCAGTTCTCTCTGAATCAATATGAAGTTCATTTCCACTTAATCTCGCAAATCTTCCAACTAGGGGATTATAGGTATATGTAGCATCTCCTTTAAGTTTTCTCACACCAAGAACATATCTCAATCCTCCTGATATTGAAAACTGTTCATTTATTTTATAAGCTCCCCCAGACATCAGCTGATAATATCTGTTTTGCCCTTTAAAATTATTTACAGTCAGACTGGCTCCCAGACGTCCACCTGTAAGCTGATTGAAGGCATCTGCAGCCAATTCTACTCCAACTACACCATCCTTATATTTTAAAGTTGCTCCTCCTGCTATTACACTTGCATTTCCAAATAATGAAAAATTATCTTTTTTATATAAAAGATTAAATGAAGGTGCTCCTGCATAATTTTTAGATTTATATTTCTTTTCTTTTAAGATCATTGATTCTTCTATTAGAGAATTTTGCATATTTAAGTTTAAATATGTTCCATCTTCTAAAAATACTGTTCCGGCAGGATTGTAGAAAACTCCTTCCACACTTATTTTTCCTGTCTGAGATGGATTCTGAAAATAAGATGCTGAGTTATTTGATAAATAGTCTATACTCGCAGCACTCATAAGTATACTTGTCAATAATGACATAATTGCAATTTTTAGTTTCATAGGTTCTCCTTATGTTATTCTTTTAATTTCTGTATAATTATAACTTGTGTTTTTTATTTTGTCAAATAGAATTTAAATAAATAAAATAGAACTGATTCAAAACTTAAAAAGAATATCTTTATTTTAATCAGTTCCTATTTCTATACCAATTTTATATTTTGAAATTGGATTTTATAATTATTCTCCCTGTTTTTCCAATATCATATTTACTTCTTCTATTATGATATCTGGATTTAATCCATGTGCAGCAATACCTTCACCTAAAGTTTCAGCACTTGAAATTATACATCCTACACATCCTAGTCCATATCTCATAAGTACCTGTGCAATTACAGGATACTTTTCCACTGCTTCCATTATATTCATGTCTTTATTCACTAATTCCATATTCATACCTCCTATATATTCTATAATTAAGTATAACAGATAATATTCCTTTAGTCAATATTTTTATATACAAGCTATATTCATACATTCTTCTATAAAATTACTTATTTTGAGACAGCCTTTTTTTATTTTTCCAATATTCTGTTTATATTGATTTATATCTCAAATTCTATCTGATTCTTTGTTTTTAAACTCCTCTTCTCTTATCTTTTCCAATATTTTTTTTGCATTTTCTGAATTTATATGATTTGTTTCCAGAAGTTTTTCAACAACAATGTCCACTTCCTCATTTTCTGCACCTGCAAAAAGAGCAAGGGATCTGGCCTGTAATTTCATATGTCCTTTTTGGATACCAGTAGAAACCAGTGCCTTCAAGGCGGCAAAATTTTGTGCGAGACCGACTGAAACAATAATTCCTGCAAGAGTTTTTGCATCAGGATTTTTTAAGATATTAAAAGCGGCTTTTACAGTAGGATTTAATCCAATAGAACCGCCAACACTGGCAACAGGCATAGGCAGTGTAAGTTTTCCTCTGAGAATATTGTTTTCTTCATCAAAATTCCATTCAGTAAGTCCACGGTATTTGCCATCTTTTGCTGCATAGGCATGTCCGCCAGCTTCTATTGCCCGCCAATCGTTTCCTGTGGCAATTACTACAGAATCAATACCGTTAAATATCCCTTTATTATGGGTAGCTGCACGAAAGATATCCATTTTTGAAAATTTTGATGCCATTTCAATTTTTTTTGCTATATTAAAAGCCTGAGCTTTGTCATTGCTAAAAAGACTGGGATCAACTTCACATGTGGAAGTAACAAGCGAACTTACAGCATAGTTAGATAAAATAGCCATAAGGGATTTTCCGCCTGTAATGTCTTCAAGCAAGGGTTTTATTCCTTCAAGCATTGTATTCAGGATATTTGCGCCCATTGCTTCTTTGACATCTGCTGTAAGATACACTACAAGAAAGCAGGTATCACTTTCTTTTATGATTTTCGTTTCAATATTTTCGGCGCCTCCACCTCTGGCAACAATTGAAGGGTAGGATTCATCTGCAATTCTCAAAATATCGTTTTTATTTTTTATTATATTTTCTACAGCCTTGTCAAAATCAGGAATACCATAAAGTGCCACTTCTCCAATCATTTTTCTGTTTTCTATGTTTACAGTAAAGCCACCTGATTTTGAAATAAGTTTTGCGGCGTAACTACAGGCTGCAATAACGGAAGGCTCTTCAGTAACCATTGGGACAATATATTCGATATCGTTCACTATAAAATAAGGAGCTGTTCCAAGTGGAAGTGCAAAAGTTCCAATATTGTTTTCTGTCATCTGACCGGCAGTATCACAGGATAAATTTATATTATTTTCTAAAACATCAGAAAATTCAGAATTTATTATATTATTTTCCTTTAAAATGGCAATGCGCTCCAGCCTGTCTTTCTTATGAAATCCAAGCCAGATATTTTTTGTTTTTCCAGTTTTAGAATTTTTCATTGTAAGTCCTTTCGGGAATCTGTTATTTACAGTTTTTTTTATATATTCTTTTATGGTTTTCTATTTTTTCCAGTGAAAACAGACTTTCATCAGGTTCAAAACTACAATTTCCTTCTTCATCAACTGTAATTTCCTCAAAAAACATTTTTTCATACTCGGAAACAGATAGTTTTTTTCTGTTTTGGAAAGTTTTCAGACGATTGCTGTTAACCTTTTCCTTAAAGTTTTTAGCCAAAGTACCTGTAAATATTTCACATACTGCTCCGCTTCCATAACTGAAGAAGGCAATATTGTCGTCAGGCTTTAAAGTGTCGCTGTTTTCAAGAAGGGAAAGCAGTCCAAGATAAAGCGAACCTGTGTAAATATTTCCAATTCTACGGCTATATGTAATGGAAGTATGGAAATTTTCAAGGAAAGTATCTCTGGCTTCTCTGTCCATATCCTTATCAAACAGGCAGTTCAGTCCTTTCAATCCTAATTTAGGAAATGGAAGGTGAAAACAGAAGGCTGTAAAATCTTCAAGTTTTTTGTCAGTTCTTCTGCAGTATTCAGCCCATGTTGTTTCAAGACATTCAAGATACTGTTTTGTGGAAAAATGTCCGTCAACATAAGGATAGGCAGAATAATTCGGACGCCAGAAATCCATAATATCACGTGTCTGACATACATTGTCGTTATTTAGAATTAGAATTTCAGGATCCTTTTTTATGAGCATTGCACAGCTTCCTGAGCCCTGAGTAGATTCTCCGGAAGTTTCAATGCCATATTTAGCAATGTCTGCAGCGATTAAAAGAACATATGAATCAGGATTTTTTTCAATATAATTTTTAGCAAAATCAAGTCCGGCAGTAGCTCCATAACAAGCTTCCTTAATTTCAACACATCTTGCAAAAGGCTGTATCCCAAGAAGATTATGAATAAAGACAGAGGCAGATTTACTCTGGTCAACACCTGTTTCAGTGCCTATAATAATCATGTCTATTTTTTTTCTATCCTCTTCAGTTAAAAATTCATGAGCGGCGGCAGCACCTAAAGTTACTATATCCTGAGTAATAGGAGAAACGCTCATCTCAAGCTGCAGAAGTCCTTTTATAAATTTATTTGCATTTTCATTTCTGGCAGCAGCTAAATCTTTAATATCTAAGAAATATTCCGGAATTGCCAGTCCAAATTTATCTATCCCTATATTCATTTATATTTTCCGCCTTCCTCTGTACATATTTTATAATTTAATAGATAAGTGATTTATTTTACATTATTTTACTACAAAAGTGGGAAAATATCAAATAAAATAAATAGATTGTGTGTACATTTTAAAAAATTGTCATAGTAAAAT
>CAJPML010000117.1 GCA_905371725.1 Leptotrichia sp. oral taxon 215 | reverse complement strand
CCACCTTTAAAACATATCCAACTCTTCTTATTGTATGAATTAATTTTGGAGAAAAATCATTGTCTATTTTCTTTCTCAAAAACTTTATATACACCTCTACTATATTACTTCCCCCTTCGTAATCAAAATCCCAGACATGTTCCTCTATTTTTTCCTTTGAAACTACTCGGCCTTTATTTCTCATCATATATTCCAGTATTGAAAATTCCTTTGCTGACAGTTTTATGGATATTTCATCCCTGAATACTTCATGTTTATTACAGTCTACCGTCAGATTGGCTATTTTTAGAATATTTCCACTGTCTTCTCCTGAAACTGAATTTTTCCTCAGGACAACACGGATACGTGCAAGAAGCTCTTCAAAGGCAAAAGGCTTTACAAGATAATCATCTGCTCCAAGATCAAGTCCTTTTACCCTGTCCTCAATCTGATCCCTGGCCGTCAGAAACAGCACAGGTGTCTTTATCCCTTTTTTTCTAATGGATTCCATTACTTCAAAGCCATTCTTTTTAGGCAACATTATATCAAGAAGAATAATGTCATATTCAACAGAAAATATATAATCCAGAGCCTCTTCTCCATCAAAACAGCTATCCACTCCATATTTTTCCTGTTTCAATGTCTTTACAATTATATCGTTTATTTTTTTTTCATCTTCCACTACTAAAATACGCATTTTTACTCCTGTTGGAACTATTCTATAATCATAAACAGATATTTTCCAAAGCTCATTAGATAGACTTTGGCTTTATCCATTCACTTTCTTTTCCCATATTGTAATTTTTCTCAAATTCCTCTTTAAATTCTTTAAACCTTTTTTCAACTATCGCCTGTCTTGCATCATTCATAAGTTTCAGTAAAAAATGCAGATTATGATATGTTGCCAGTCTCTGCCCCAATATTTCCTCTGCTTTGAAAAGATGTCTTATATATGCCCTTGTATAGTTTTTACACACATAACAGTCACATTCATCTAAAGGTCTGTCATCTCTTGAATATGAAGCATTTTTTATTACAAGCCTTCCGTATTTGGTAAATACAGTTCCATGCCTTCCTATTCTTGTAGGCTGTACACAATCCATCATGTCTATTCCATCTTCCACTGCTTCCAGCATGTCAAGGGGCTCTCCAACTCCCATGAGATATCTCGGCTTGTTTTCAGGAAGTTTTGGAGTAATATATTCAAGTATTCTGTACATATCTTCCCTAGGCTCTCCTACTGCAAGCCCTCCGACAGCATATCCGGCAAACCCTTCATCCATTTCGACAAGTTCATTCATACTTTTATCCCTTAAATCCTCATAAATTCCACCCTGTACTATTGCAAAAAGTCCCTGTCTGTCCTTATTTCTGTTTGCTTCAATACATCTCTTTGCCCATCTTGTAGTTCTTTCTATCGACGGAAGCAAATATTCCCTGCTGGACAGCCCTGGTGGGCACTCATCCAGTACCATCATTATATCACTTCCAAGATTGTTCTGTATTTCAATGGACTTTTCCGGTGAAAGAAAATGTTTTGAACCGTCAAGATGGGATCTGAAATATACTCCTTCTTCCTTTATTTTTCTCAAATCTCCAAGACTGAATACCTGAAATCCTCCACTATCAGTCAGTATAGGTCTTTCCCAGTTCATAAATTTATGAAGTCCTCCAAAATCATTCACTAATCCGTCACCTGGTCTTAAGTAAAGATGATATGTATTTCCTAAAATTATCTGGGAATTTATTTCTTCAAGTTCTTCCCTTGTCATGGCCTTTACTGTAGCCTGTGTTCCTACCGGCATAAAGACAGGGGTTTTTATTTTCCCATGAGGAGTCTCTATTTCTCCTGCCCTGGCATTCCCATCCTTTGCTTCAATTTTATATTTTACAGGTTTTTCTGTCATTTCTATATTTTTATTACACATCTATATCTATCGTCTTGAAAGAACTGTCTCAAAAGAAAAAACTTAAAATTTAGTGTGAAAAATTACATTTATGAATTATTTATGATTTTACAATATAAAACAGAAAATGAATTTAGAAAAAGTCAACTGTTTGAGCCTATTAGGCGAGTTTTTGACTTTTTCTTAATGAATGACTGTTTTATATAAGTAAAATTTTAACAAATGAATAAATGTAGTTTTCATATATTTTATTTGTATTTTTTCTATTTTGAGACAGTTTTTTCATCTCCTTTCTATTTTTTTATTACTTCAATTACATCCCTCATTGAACTCAAATTATTTGCAAGTTTTTCAAAATCTTCCCTTTTCTTTATCATTATTCCGAAATGAAGCAATCCGTAAACATTTCCATTTTCCTTAATGTAGTTTGTATTTACATTTACCAGTTCCATTTTATATTCATTAAGAATTCTTATAATATCCAGAAGTAATCCACTTCTGTCAATTGTTTTTACACTAAAATTATATTGATATTTTGTATTGCTTGAATTAACTGCTTCTTCATCCCAGAAAACTTCTATTTCTCTGTTAGGCTCATGTTCCATTAGCTGTTTCAGATTTTCACAGTCTGCCCTATGTATTGCAATTCCACGCCCTCTTGTTACATAGCCTTTTATATTATCTCCAGGCAAAGGACTACAGCATTTTGCAAAACGGTACATTGTATTTTCTGTTCCTGAAATTTTTACTCCACCTTCACTTTTACGTTTTTTTCTGTTTCCTTTTTCTGTTTCTTCCTCAAGAACCTGAACTATATCTTTTTCTTCCTGCACTTCAAATTTTTTCATAAATCCGTCAAGTGAAAGATCTCCAATTGCAAATTTATAACATAAAAGATCTATAGTTCCTATATTAAATTTTTTCATATAAAGGAAAACTCTTTCATCTTCTTCGAAATCCCTGAATTTCATTCCAAGTTTTTCAAATTCCCTTTCCAGAATCTGTTCCCCTTCTTTTGTTTTTTCTTCAAACTCCTTGTCTTTGAACCATTTTCTTATTTTTACTTTGGAACTGTTATTATTGACCATGTTTATCCAGTCTTTTCCAGGCCCTTTAGTATTTCTTGAAGTCATTATTTCAACTTTATCTGCATTTTCCAGAATCTGATCAAGCTGTACTATCCTTTCGTTAACTTTTGCCCCAATTGTACGATATCCAATTTGAGTGTGCACCTGAAATGCGAAATCAAGGGCTGTAGAACCGTTGGCCAGTTCCATCACATCACCTTTTGGAGTAAATACAAATATTGTCTGATTAAGCACATCGTCGGTTACCTTTTGTGCAAATTTTTCAGGATTTTCAGTATTTGCCTTGATTATATGCTTTACTGCAGCATAATATTTATCATTCTTTGTTTTGGATTTCTTTTCCTTATATTTCCAGTGGGCAGCAACCCCATCCTCAGCAATTCTATGCATTTCACGAGTTCTTATCTGAATTTCAACTTTCTGGTCATCAGGACCGAGAACAGTAGTATGTATCGACTGATACCCATTCGTCTTTGGTACAGCAATGTAATCCTTGAATCTTCCTGTAACCGGGATAAAAAGGTTGTGAATTATTCCTAGTATGTTATAACATTCCTCTTCCTTATCCACGATTATACGCATTGCTATAAGATCATATAAATCTGTAAATTTTTTGCCTTTTTCATGTATCTTTTTATATATGCTGTAAAGATGCTTAGGTCTTCCTGTAACTTCTCCACTTACATTATGTTTCTTCAGTTCCTCTTCTATTTTTTTTATAACTTTTCCTGTGTATTCTTCCCTTTCTTTTCTTTTGGACTTCACAAGCTCACTTATTTCTTTATAGTCTTCAGGATACAAATATCTGAAACTTATATCTTCCAGTTCCCATTTCATTTTTGCCATTCCTATCCTGTGGGCAATAGGAGCATAAACTTCTATTGTTTCCTTGGACTTTATCTGCTGCTTTTCAGGCTTCATATATTTTAAAGTCCGCATATTATGGAGCCTGTCCGCAAGCTTAATAATTACAACTCTTATATCTTCCGCCATTGCAACAACCATTTTTCTTATATTTTCTATTTTTTTGCTGTCTGTTCTCGGAAGATTTCTCAGTTTTGTAACTCCATCTACAAGCTTGCTCACATCTTTTCCAAATGTATACTCTATATCTGGCAATGTTATCAGTGTATCTTCTACAACGTCATGTAAAATTCCGGCAACAATCGTATCTGTATCCATACGCATATCCGCCAGTATTTCTGCCACCTCAACAGGATGTAGAATGTAGTTTTCTCCACTTCTTCTTTTCTGCCCTATATGAGATTCGTTTGCCAGAGTAAAAGCAGCCTTTACTTTTTCAGTATCCACATCCAGATTATTCTCCTTAATTCTTTCCATCAGCTCCTGCAACAGTTCTTCTTCTGTCTTGTTTACTATTTCAGTTATTTTTTTCCTTTGTGTATTTCCTATTTCAAAATTTTTTTCAGTTATGCTCTTCTCATCTTCCATTGATCCTTCATTATCTTTCATTGTATTTCCCTCCATACCATTCTTTCTCAAGATTTATTTCTTAAGAAATCAATTTCAGTGTACATAATTAGATTAATCCTGTTAAAAATATTTCCAGATAAAATTTATTTATCAAATTGTAGTTATCTTTCAAAATATTTTTTAGAACAGCCTGATAAAATTCTTTTTATTTATTTTACTATACATTCTCAAAAAAATCTATCTTTAAGAAGAATATTTTGCTTATTTTTTTATTTATATCATTAATAAAATT
>CAJPML010000116.1 GCA_905371725.1 Leptotrichia sp. oral taxon 215 | reverse complement strand
TATCAGATAATGGTATATACCAATTAAAAAATATTGATAATATATTTCTAGAAAGAAGGTAAATTATGTGTAAGTTATTTGGAGTAAATGAAGAAGTGCTTGAAAAGAAAAAGTCCTGTTATACTGCAAAAGAAATTTTGCAACAACCTGAGTTATGGAAAGAAACTCTTGAAATATTTGAAAAATCAGAAAAATCTTTAAGAGAATATTTAAAAAAAATAGGTTTTGGAAAAGAATTTGATGTGATATTTACAGGAGCAGGAACTTCTGAATATGTTGGGAATATTTTGGAACCCTTATTAAGAAAGGATAATGATGTAGAGTTTAAATCACTTGCAACAACAGATATTCTAACAAATCCGATGAATTATTTAAAAGAAGATAGAAAAACTTTACTTGTATCTTTTGCCAGATCGGGAGACTCTCCAGAAAGTATGGCAGTTGTTAAGATTGCAAATAAGAATATTAAAGATATATACCACTTGTTTATAACTTGTAATAAAGAAGGAGCATTAGCAAAAAGTTCAATAGACAATGAAAATACATTTATGTTATTAATGCCTGAAAAATCAAATGATAAAGGATTTGCTATGACTAGCAGTTTTAGCTGTATGCTTTTATCAGGAATATTAGCATTTAGTAAAAATAGTAAAGAAGTAATTAAAGAAATGAAGAAAATAATAGCTTTAGCTGAAAAAGAATTAGAAAACAAATATGTAACAATCAGACAAATCGCTGAACAGGATCATAAAAGAATAGTTATTTTAGGTAGCGGTGTATTAAAAGGATTAGCGCAGGAACTGTCATTAAAAGTTATGGAATTAAGTGCAGGTAAAGTAGTATCTACAAGTAATTCTACGTTAGGATTCAGACACGGACCTAAAGCTATTGTTAACGACGAAACAATTGTATTTGAGCTGATAAATCAGAATCAATATGCAAAGAAATATGACGAAGGCTTGTTGGAAGAAATGTATGAAGATAAAACAGCTGATAAGCTAGTAGCTTATTGTATTGAAACAAGTGAAAAAATAGAAAAAAATACAAATGAATCTGTAGCTCCTGAGATAGAAGAAAAAATAAACAATAACGAACTTTACAGTTTATTTATATATTTGATATATGGACAAATGTATGCTTTCTTTAAATCTCAGTATTTAGGGAATACAACGGATAATCCATTTCCAACAGGAGAAGTGAATAGAGTAGTTAAAAAATTTAAAATACATGAATTTAATTAGAAAAATCAAAATGAAAGGAGAAAGCTGTTTTAAATAGAAATAAGATAATTCATTCCTAATTATTTAATATAATTGAAAAATTTAAAAGAATTATTTAATATTTTGAAACAGTTTTTAATAAAAATATGATAGTGAGTACTAGAGAAATGCTTTTAAAAGCACAAAAAGAAAAATTTGCAGTTCCAGCATTTAATTTTCACAATTTGGAAACAATTCAGACAATTGTTGAAGGAGCTGCAGAAATGAGATCACCTGTCATACTGGCAGGAACACCAGGTACCTTTGAATATGGAGGGAGAGATTATTTACAGGCTATAGTAGAAGTAGCTTCAAAGAAATATAGTATTCCAATTGCAATACATTTAGATCATCATGAAACATTTGAAAGCATAAAAAAATCTGTGGATTTGGGAACAAAATCAGTTATGATAGATGCTTCTCATCATCCTTTTGAGGAAAATATAGAACTGGTAAAAAAAGTAGTAGAATATGCTCACAGATTTGATGCAACAGTTGAAGCGGAATTAGGAAGACTTGGAGGACAGGAAGATGACCTTGTAGTTAATGAAAAGGACTCTTTCTATACAAACCCTGATGCGGCAGTTGAATATGTGGAAAGAACAGGAATAGATTCATTAGCAGTTGCAATAGGAACAGCACATGGTCTATATAAAAGTGAACCAAAACTGGATTTTGAAAGACTTGCAGAAATAAGAAGCAAAGTATCAGTACCGTTAGTATTGCACGGGGCTTCAGGAGTGAGTTTTGAAGATGTAAGAAGATGTATTAGTTTAGGAATAACAAAAGTAAATATAGCAACAGAGCTAAAAATACCATTTTCAGATGAACTTAGAAAATATCTCATAGAACATCCTGAAGCAAATGACCCTAGAAAATATATGGCAAAAGCTAAGGAAGAAATGAAAAAGGTAGTAATAGAAAAAATAAAGATGTGTATGAGTGAAAATAAATATTAGGGGTTTAAGTAAAATAATAAGATTAAATTTATTAATTAAAATTAAAGATAGCTGAATACTAATTATAGTAAATATATACATCTGTAAGATAACTTTTTTAAAAGGAATATTTCAAAGATTACAAATAATATTAATAAGGTAAATGGTGGAAGTATATGAGGGCATTAAATTTATTAATAAAACCTTATTCAAGTGGATGCAATTTAAGATGTAAATATTGCTTTTATCATGATGTTGCAAATAATAGATTAATAAAAAATTATGGACCAATGAAAAATGAAGTGTTGGAAAAATTAGTAAAAGAGGCATTTGATTATGCTGACAGTGTTGTAAATTTCATGTTCCAAGGGGGGGAACCAACACTCATAGGTATAGATTTTTATAAAAAATTTCATGAATATGTAGAAATATATAATAAAAATAATATTCAGACATCATTTTTTATTCAAACTAATGGAATATTATTAGATGATATGTGGATGAAACTTTTCAAAAAATATAGTTATCTGGTTGGTATATCAATAGATGGTTATAAAGAAATTCATGATGTTTTTAGAATTAATTCAAAGAACAAAGGGACTTTTGATGAAATTATGAAGGCAATTAAATTGCTTAAAAAATCTAATGTCGATTTTAATGTTCTTTGTGTTGTAAATAAAATTGTAGCTAAGAATGGCAAAAAAGTTTATAAGTTTTTTAAAGAATACAATTTTAAATATATGCAATTTATTCCATGCATTGATAATTTTGATGGAGAAAATGAAAAAGATTATACATTAACAGCAGAAGACTATGGAATCTTTTTAAATGACATATTTTCATTATGGTATGAAGATTTTATAAATAGAAATTTTATAAGTATAAGATATTTTGATAATTTAATAAGGATACTTTTAGGAAGAAATCCCGAGGCATGTGATATGATGGGATTTTGTAGTGTAAATGGAGTTATAGAATCTAATGGAGATGTGTTTCCATGTGATTTTTATGTACTTGATGAGTATAAAATAGGTAGTATTATAAATGATAACTTTGAAAAAATATTATTTAGTGAAAATGCAGTAAAATTTTATACATCATCACTAAAAATGAGTGAAAAATGTAAAAAGTGTAAATATTTAAAAATATGTAGAAGCGGCTGTAGAAGATATAAAAATTTTAGTGGGCCTAATAATTTATATGAAAATAAATTTTGTGATGCATATATGAGTTTTTTTGATAAAAATATAGAAAAACTATTTGAATTAGCAAAAATAACTAAAGAAATAATAGAAAGAACTTAACGAGTGTTTTTATAGTATTTTTAAAAAAATAATTTAATCTGATTATTAGAAAATATTTTTTTGATATAGAAAATGAAATTTAAGTTGAAATAATAAATAATATCAGGAGAGGATTATGAAATATTTTGCAGGAATTGATGTAGGAGGAACAAATACAAAAATTGGACTTTTAGATAAAGAAGGGAATATTTTAAAAACTGTAAGTATAAAAACTGAATCTGAAAAAGGACCTGAAAATACTATTAGAAGAATCTGGAAAGAAGTAATAGAAATAGCAGATGCTCTTTCAATAAATGTTGAGAGTATTGCTGGGATAGGAGTGGGAATACCTGGTCCAGTCGTAAATGAGTCAGTAGTAAAGATTGCAGCAAATTTCTCTTGGGGAAATGATTTTCCTGCTAAAAAAATGTTTGAAGAAATAACAGGAAAAAATGTAAAAATAGGAAATGACGTTAAAGTAATAGCATTGGGAGAACAGCTTTATGGAGCAGGAAAAGGATACAGAAACAGTATTACTATTCCTATAGGTACGGGAATTGCAGCGGGAATAATAATTGAAGGAAAGATTCTGTCAGGATCAACTGGAGCTGGAGGAGAATTTGGGCACATTGTTATTAATAAAAATGGTCATAAATGTGGATGTGGACTGACAGGATGTCTGGAAACATACTGTTCTGCTACAGGAATAGTAAGAGAAGCGAAAATCTTTCTCGAAAATAATAAAAATAATCATATAGTTAAAGGCAGTAGTTTATTTAAGCTGGCACATAATAATTTTGAAAAACTTGAGGCTTTTCATATT
Source organism: Leptotrichia sp. oral taxon 215 (assembly GCA_905371725.1). Lineage (GTDB taxonomy): Bacteria > Fusobacteriota > Fusobacteriia > Fusobacteriales > Leptotrichiaceae > Leptotrichia_A. The sequence continues at coordinate 405 of CAJPML010000116.1, read as the reverse complement.
TTTGAAGAAGCTAAGAAAAAAGACAAAGCATCAATGGAAATTGTAGATAATTTTTGTGATAATCTGGCTCATGGATTAGGAACATTACTCAATATAATAAATCCTGAAGTAATAATATTTGCAGGAGGAGTTGCTAAAGCAGGAAATATTATAATAGATGGAGTAAATAAGCATTTATATAAGTATGCTCTGAAAATGACAGTTGATAATTTAAAAATTGTTTTTGGTGAATTAGAAGAAAATGCTGGAATAAAAGGAGCAGGAGCATTAGTCATAAATAATGAGGGACTATAAATGAAAATGAGTATAGATTAATAAAAACTAAGGAGGCAAAAATGTCTAAAAAGGTCAGAGAATTTTTAGATTTGATGTTGAAACAGAAGAGTCATTATTATCTCACAATAT
>CAJPML010000115.1 GCA_905371725.1 Leptotrichia sp. oral taxon 215 | reverse complement strand
AAAATAAAAGGGAAAAGAGGGAAGGTTGAGAGAATGAAAAATAGTCTAGTTTCAAACAGTACTGTTTCATATGTGAATGAAATAATAGAAACAGGAATAAATGAAAGAGCAAGTGATATCCATATAAGTTTTGATGAAACTGATGGAATGGAAATAAAATATAGAATAGATGGTATTTTAAGGGAAAGTGAAAAACTATATATGAAAATTGACAGAAAAATATTGTCAAAGAATATAATAGAAATAATTTCCAGAATAAAAATACTGTCTAATATGAATGTGGCTGAAAAGAGAAAACCTCAGGATGGGAGTTTTTCTTTTTTATTAAAGAAAAAATACAATATAAGGGCGGCATATGTCCCGACAGTTGAAGGGGAAAGCATCGTACTGAGAATACTTGAAAACTACCTTGAAAATACAGAACTAAAAACACTTGGATTTTCAGAAAAAAGTATAGGAATGCTTGAAAAAGTATTAGAAAGGAAGTTTGGACTAATACTTGTAAGCGGGCCTACAGGGTCAGGGAAATCTACGACACTCCTTTCAATAATTGATATTTTGAATGATGGTAAAAGGAAAATAATAACGGTGGAAGATCCTGTAGAAACAAAAGTGAAAGGGCTGGTTCAGATTCAGGTAAATGAGGAAATAGGAGTAACTTTTTCGGAAGTTCTGAAAAGTACTTTAAGAAATGATCCTGATATTATTGTAGTTTCTGAAATAAGAGATGAAATAACTGCTGAAATTGCAGTAAGAGCAGCCTTGACAGGTCACCTTGTAATATCCACAATACATACAAATGATGCTGTTTCAACAATAATAAGACTGACAGACATGGGCATACCTAAGTATCTTATACTGGATTCGCTTATAGGAGTAATAGCTCAGAGGCTTGTAGGTAAAAAATGCGATTGCTGCAGTGGAGAAGGATGTGAAAAATGTTCAGGAGGATACAGGGGAAGAATTTCCATAAATGAAGTCCTTATTGTTGGAGATGAAGTAAAGAATATATTAAAATCAGAAAATTTGGGAAGAAAGTCCAAGGAAGAGCTGAAAAAGAATGCAGAAAGATATTTTGTAGATTTTGATGGGGATATAAAGGATAAATTATCTAAAAATATGATTTTTGAAAAAGATGTATATGAATTTATAGATTAAATTCGGAAGGAATTTATATGAAAAAGAAACTTATTGTGTATGATTTTGATAAGACAATATATGGTGGTGAATCGGGAACTAACTTCTTCACTTATTATTTAAGGAATTATCCTTTAAAAGGATTACTTTTTGGATTGACCTATCTGAAGGAAGTTTTGTTTTATCTGATAAAAATTACAGACTTGAAACGTCTTAAGGAAAGATTTTTCATATTTCTGGAATCCCACAGCAATGAAGAGATAGAAAAAATTGTAGACGGATTCTGGAAAGAATATGGTAAAAAAATGTATAGCTGGACACAGGAGGAACTTTGGGAAAATAAGAAAGAGGCAGACATGGTAATAGTGACTTCGGCAACTCCTTTATTCCTACTTGAAAGGCTTATTCCTGAAATGGGGTATGATATGGTATTTGGTACAGAATTTCAGGGAGATGGCAAGGAGAAGTTTGTCGCAGAGATAAAGGGAGAAAATAACAAAGGGATGGAAAAGGTCAAGAAACTTAATAAGTGGGCAAAAGAAAATAATATAGAATATGAAATAATAAAATTTTATTCAGATAGCCTTGCTGACAAGCCTCTTTATGATATTGCTGAAAAAAAGTACTGGATAAAAAAAGGAAAAAAATTGGAAGGAATGCCCGGAAAAAAAACGTTACTGGATATATTTTTCTGGGATTAAAATAAATTTAAACGAGATATGGATGTGGGGAAAATGGAAAATATAAACGGTAATAAAAAGGGAAAAACAGGATTAGTACTGGAAGGTGGAGGTTTGAGAGGTATTTTTACAGCAGGAGTACTGGACTTTTTTTTGGAAAAAAATATTGAATTTGATGGCTGTATAGGAGTTTCTGCCGGTTCATGCCATGCCTGCAGTTACTTATCAAAACAGTATAAAAGAGCCTTTAATGTATCTGTAGATTATCTGGATGACAAGAGATACTGCAGTATGCACAGCCTTATAACTACAGGAGATCTGTTCGGAGTTGATTTTGTATATGGAGAAATTCCCGATAAACTGAATCCTATTGATAATGAAACCTTTATGAAAAGCAGGACAAGATTTCAGGCAGTTATTACAAACTGCCGTACAGGTGAGGCTGAATACCCTGATGTGAAGGATTTCAGGACAGATACAGTTTATATAAGGGCTTCAAGTTCACTGCCTTTTCTTTCAAAAATGGTCAAAATAAATGGGGAGCTCTATCTTGATGGAGGAGTATCTGATTCCATACCGATAAAAAAATCAATAGAAAATGGTAATACAAAAAATATAATTATAATGACAAGGGATAAAAAATATAGAAAAAAACAGAGTAAGCTTGGAAAGATTTCGGCAATAAGATATAAGAAATATCCTAAATTTGTAGAGCTTATGAATACAAGATTCAGCAGATATAATGAAATACTGGAATACATTTATGAACTGGAAAGACAGGGAAAAGTGTTTATAATTCAGCCTGAAACTCCGTTAAACCTTGGAAGAATAGAGAAAAACAGGGAGAAACTTACAAATGTGTATAATATAGGCTATAAAGAAGCTGAAAAACGGTACAGTGCAATGATGGAATATCTTGCGAAATAAATTTATTTTAAAAGGAATTTCAGGAGAAAAAAGAGGATTTTAAGATGAAAAACCAGAAAATATGGTACAAACTGGATGCTTTTGCAAAAACATATTCTTCAATAATAAGCGAAGGAAGGACAACCTGTTTCAGGCTGTCTGTTTTGCTATATGAAAACATTGAGGTGGAGATACTTAAAAAAGTAGCTGAAGATTTGCAGGAAAAGTATCCTTTTTATAATTCTGAGCTGAAAAAGGGAATTTTCTGGAATTATCTGCAGCAGAAAAATACACCACTTCAGGTAGTACCCGAGATAGCCTATCCTTGTACAGAAATAAAGAAAAAGAATCCTCTGAGAATATTGTATTATAAAAACAAGATTTCTGTAGAAATAGCACATTTTCTTACAGATGGCGGGGGAGCATTGGCGTTTTTCAGGAATCTTATTGAAAAATATCTGGATTTAAAATATTTTGGACAGAAAAATAGAACAGAAAATAAAAATATAAAGCATATAGAATATACTGATTTATATACAAAATATATGAAAAAGGTAAACAAGGAGAAAACTGTAAAAAGAGCTTTTCATCTTCCTTTAAAAATACTGGAAAAGGGACAATACCACATAACTACGGGGGAAATATCAATACAAGAGCTAAAAAAGGAAAGCGGAAAATATAACACTACAGTTGGAAAATATCTTCTGGCTGTTTATTTTAAAGTTTTGCTGAATAAGTATTCCTATGCGAAAAAAGAAATAGTTATAGGAGTACCTGTGGACCTCAGAAGAATTTTCATGGAAGAGACATATAGAAATTTTTTTATAAATATTACTCCATCAATAGATCCAAGCCTCGGTAATTTCACCCTTGAAGAAATCATAAAATATCTGGATAATTATTTCAGAATGAAAATAACACAGAAAGAGTTTTATAAGAGTATCTACAAGGCAATGAATCCAATAAGAAATATTATGATTAAAGTAGTTCCGTATCTTATAAAAAGAATATTTTTTCCATTTATATTTGATTACTACGGTGAAAGAGGATATACTACGGGATTTTCAAATCTTGGTATTTTCCGTCTTGATGAAAAATATATAAAATATGTGAAAGGATTGAGATTCCTTCCGCCTCCAAGTAAGCGATGCAAAATAAAAATTGGAGTAATAAGCGACAATGAAAAAGCATATGTCACTTTTGGCAATCTGACAACCAATCATGAAATAGAAAGGGAGTTTTTTGTATATTTAAGGAAAAGGGGAATTAAGTCAAAAATAATAACAAATTATTAAATTATATAAAAAGATAAGGTGGAATATATATGTATTGTATAAGATGTGGTATTGAACTTGAGGAAAATGCCGAGAAATGCCCATTATGTGAAACAGCTGTTCCAAAAATGGAAAATGAAGATAATGGAATTTATGAAGGGGAGTATCCTTTTGTAAATATAAATTTGTACGAACTGAAAATGAAAAAAGTCAGAAAAGCGATATTTATGTCCTTTTTTACAATTTCCATAATTTCCATATTGGAAGTATTTTTTCAGAATATAATAGTATATGGAAGTATTGGATGGGCATATTATGTTATTCCTTCCATTCTGCTGTTTGATCTGATGCTGTTTGTACTCCTGAACTCACATACTTTAAGACAGAATCTATTTTTTATTTTTGTTGGACTGACAACATTTCTTTTAATAATTGATTATGGGGATAAGACATTAAGCTGGAGTCTTAGAAGAGGGATACCAATAACGGTGGCATTCTGTTTTGTTGGACTTGCATTTTCCTTTGTCTGGGATAAACATAAAAGTGACAGAATAAAAATACTAAATTTTTTTCTATTTTTTGTAGGAGTTTTTCTTCTGATGCTGGAATTTATAATAAGAAAAAGATTTTCATGGTCAATCTGGGCCTCAATACCTTTATTTGTATTAAATATAATGTTGAGGTATGCATATAAATCTTATAAGGAAGAATTTGAAAGGAGATTACATTTATAAAAAATTACAGC
>CAJPML010000114.1 GCA_905371725.1 Leptotrichia sp. oral taxon 215 | reverse complement strand
AAAAATACGAAAACTATATTTATTCATTTACTAAAGTTTCACTTATACAAAACAGTCATTCATAAAGAAAAAGTCAAAATTTAGGTTTGTTGATTTTTTCTAAATTCATTTTCTGTTTTGCATTGTGAAATTATAAATAATTCATAAATATAGTTTTTACATCATTTTGAGACAGCCTCTTTTTTTATTAAGTTAAAGTAAATTTATTTTATAGGCTCTATAATATATTATGTGTATATGGGTGAAAAAAGATGAAAAAATAAATTGACAGTATTACAAACAAGTATGTAATAAGCTGTTTTTGAAGAGCCTGCAAATAAACAGACCAAAAATGATATTGTAAAAATCATATAAAAATGGTATAATTATTAAAATTCAGGAAGGTATTTGAGTAAGTAATTGTAAAGAATTTTATTGAAAAATAAAGCTTTTTACTATTATTTGCTCCCTTCTTGGTTTTAAATAAATTTAGAAAAGAAAATTTAGGAGGAAGTAAATGTTTGATGAAAAAAATTATGGGTTCAATTTAGGAACTCAGCAGGTAAAAATAAGCACAGGTAAAATAGCTAGACAGGCTGGAGGTTCAGTAATCGTTCAATGTGGAGGAACTGTTCTGCTTGTAACTGCAACAAGAAGTAAAGATGTAAAGGAAGGACAGGATTTCTTTCCTTTGACAGTGGATTATATTGAAAAGTTCTATGCGTCTGGGAAATTTCCGGGGGGATTTATAAAAAGGGAATCAAAGCCTTCAACAGAGGAAATTTTAATTTCAAGACTGGTAGATAGACCAATAAGGCCATTATTTCCTGAAGGATTTTTAAATGCTGTTCATATTGTTATAACAGTAATTTCATATGATGAAGTTAATCAGCCTGAAAATCTTGCAACAATTGGAGTTTCTGTAGCTTTAGGATTGTCTGATATTCCGTTTGCAGGAACAGTGGCAGGAGTAACTGTTGGGTATATTGATGGAGAATATATCTTAAATCCTACGCCTGAACAGCTTGAAGTTAGTGAAATTGAACTGTCAGTAGCAGGAACAAAAGATGCGGTAACAATGGTTGAAGCAGGAGCAAAGGAAGTTTCTGAAGATGTAATGCTTGAAGCTATAATGTTTGGACATGAAAGAATAAAGGAAATCTGTGCAGAACAGGATAAATTCCTGACACAGTTTGAAGTAGTAAAATATGAGTTTGAAAAGCAGGAAACTGATGCTGAAGTAAAAGAATTTATTGACGGTTTTGCAGGTGAACTTGAAGCTGCAATAATGACACCTGGTAAACTGGAAAAATATGAAGCAATAGATAATCTTGAAATAGAACTGTTTGATAAATACATTGCAAAACTTGAAGAAGAAAACAGAGAAATAGAAGAAGATCTTGAAAAAGTATTTAAAAAATACTACCGTGATCTTGAAAAAAGAACTGTAAGAGATGCGATTCTTTATAAAAAATATAGGACTGATGGAAGAACAACAACAGAAATCAGACCACTTGATGTGGAAATAGATACACTTCCTGTTCCTCATGGTTCTGCTCTATTCACAAGAGGAGAAACTCAGGCACTGGTAGTGGCAACTCTTGGAAGTAAGGCGGATGAACAGATAGTGGATGGGATGGAAGATGAATCAAGAAAGAAATTCTTCCTGCACTATAATTTTCCTCCATATTCTGTTGGAGAGGCAGGATTTATGAGAGCTCCGGGAAGAAGAGAACTTGGACATGGAAATCTTGCTGAAAGAGCACTGAAATACGTAATGCCTTCACAAGATGATTTTCCATATACTGTAAGACTTGTTTCAGAGATTACTGAATCAAATGGTTCTTCATCTCAGGCAAGTATTTGTGGTGGTTCTCTGGCACTTATGGCAGCGGGGGTACCTATAAAATCTACTGTTGCAGGAATTGCAATGGGACTTATAAAAGAAGGAGATACATTTACTGTACTGACTGATATACAGGGACTTGAAGATCATCTGGGAGATATGGACTTTAAAGTGGCAGGAACAAGAAAAGGTATAACTGCTATACAGATGGATATTAAAATAGAAGGAATCACAAGGGAAATAATGGAAATAGCATTAAAACAGGCACTGGATGGAAGAATGTTCATAATAGACAAAATGGAATCAGTTATAAGTGAACCAAGACCTGAAGTTGCTGAAAATGCACCAAAAATTGAACTGATGAAAATAGACCCTTCTAAAATTGCAGGACTGATAGGACCGGCAGGAAAAGTTATAAAAGCTATAATTGAAGAAACTGGAGTCTCAATAGATATAGAAGATGATGGAAGTGTGGCTATATTTGGAAAAGATCCTGAAATGATGAAAAAAGCCATAGAGCTTGTAAAAAGACAGACACAATCTGTGGAACTGAACGCAATCTATGAAGGTAAAGTAACAAAACTTATGAAATTCGGTGCATTTGTAGAAGTACTTCCAGGTAAGGAAGGACTGCTTCATATTTCTGAAATAAGTGAAAAAAGAGTAGGAAAAGTTGAAGATGTGCTAAAAGAAGGACAGATTGTAAAAGTAAAAGTAATAACATTGGAAGATGAAAATAAATTTAATTTAAGTATGAAAGCTTTAATTCCTAAAGAAAATAAAGGAGAAGGTGGTAAGGATGAATCTGCCAAATAAACTTGCAACTTTAAGAATGATTTTGATAATTCCTTTTGTGTTTTTACTTGAGATAGCTCTGGGAACTGACAATACGGTATTATCAATAACTTTGAGAATACTTGCATGTCTTATATTTGTAGGGGCTTCAATAACAGATTATTATGACGGACAGATAGCAAGAAAGTATAATCTTGTTACTAATCTCGGAAAGCTGATAGATCCTCTGGCTGATAAGCTTCTTGTTATATCAGCACTGGTAGTTCTTACAAAATACAATCAGATAAGCTTATGGATCGTTTTGGTTATTATTTTTAGAGAGCTTCTTATAACAGGACTTAGAGCTATAGTAGCTGCAGAAGGTGTTGTTATTGCTGCTGAAACACTTGGAAAATGGAAAACTGCAACACAGATGATAGCCTTGACGGTTATTATATTAATTCCGTTAAGTTATGCTTTAAATAATATATTACTGTTAATTCCATTGATTTTGACAATAGTTTCAGGAATAGAATATGTCTGGAAATCAAGAGATGTGTTAACAGATAAATAATATAACAGTTATGACTGCATAAAATATACAATAAATGATAGCTTAGCAGTATAAAATATTTTATAGAGGGAATAAGTGAAGATATGAAATATAGTTTAATGAGATTAATTTATGGAGCAATAGATTTTTATTCGTTTTTAATATTAATATCGGTTTTAGGTTCATGGATTGATCCTTTTAGCAGATCAAAGGTATTTCAGACTGTAAGAAGGTTTACGGATCCATATCTGAAATTGTTTAGAATAATAATTCCTGTGGGAAATATGAATCTTGACATATCTCCTGTAATTGGACTTTTTATATTGAATTATGTATTAAAAAATCTACTTTTTAGAATGTTAATATTTTTATAAAAGTTAAGGAGGTGAACTTTGGCTAAATGTCCAGGAGCCTCCTTAGTTAATATATAAATATGTTAATTTTGTATCAATTTTCGTAATGAATAGGATTACCTGCCTGTAATGGAGTAATCTAAGAATTTACAATATGAAAGGGAATAAAGAATAATTTATGGGAAAATTTAATATGAGCTGGAGCAGACTTTTATCAACAGAAAGCCAAAGACCCAGAACAAGTAAAAAAAACAGTTTAACTGACAATGGAAAAAATCATGAAAATAAGAAAAATGATGAAAACAGAAAAAAACTGTCGATGGATTTGAGAAGTGATTTTGAAAGGGATTACCATCGTATATTAAGCAGTCCTTCCTTTAGGAGATTACAGGACAAGACACAGGTATTTCCCCTTGAAAAGAATGATTTTATACGTACAAGGCTTACACATTCAATAGAAGTTTCATCTTTTGCAAAGTCGCTTGCACAGTCGGTTGCGAGTGAAATAATGCGTCAGGGACTGGATAGCGAATTTAATTATGAAGAAGCAAATGCAATATCAGATATTCTTGCCAGTTCAGGACTTTTACATGATATTGGAAATCCTCCTTTTGGGCATTTTGGAGAAGATACTATAAGAACATGGTTTCATAGAAATCTGGATAAAATTACTATGAAAAATTCCAAAGGAGAAGAAAAAAAGCTGGGAGAAATCCTTAATCCTCAAATGTGTGGGGATCTCTTGAATTTTGAAGGAAATGCACAGGCAATAAGGGTAGCAGCAAAACTTCATTTTCTAATTGATGAAAATGGGATGAACCTGACGTATGCATTACTTAATACTCTTATTAAATATCCTGTAGACTCGTTAAATATTGATAAAAGAAGTGGTGACATAAAAACAAAGAAAATGGGATATAATCTAGCTGAAAAAAATTTATTTGAGAAAATTGTGCAAAGTACAGGAACGAAGAATGAAGAAACAGGGGAAGTGTATCGTCATCCTCTTACTTTTCTTCTGGAGGCGGCAGATGATATAGCATACTGTACTGCAGATGTGGAAGATGGAGTAAAAAAGAAATTTATAAAATTCGAGGAACTAGTGGAAGCCTTATGTGAAGCAATACCTGAAAATAAGAAGTTACACGAGGATCTGATAAATTATAAACAGCATGCGAGGGAAAGAAAATACGATGATCCTGAATTGTATGCAGTACAAAGATGGGCAGTAAAAATACAGGGAATATTTATAAGAGCAG
>CAJPML010000113.1 GCA_905371725.1 Leptotrichia sp. oral taxon 215 | reverse complement strand
TCAAAATAGAAAAAATATAGTTTTTTATATTAATTCTCATTTTTTTAGATCGTTTTTCGTTTTATTTTAATTTCTTTATTTTAAGTTTTCTTACATCAACATTTTCCCAGTCTAGAGTTTTCACAAGATAGAAAAATAATATTCCTGCGACAGTATTTGAGAATAAATTTCCCCAGAAGATAGAGTACAGTCCTAAAAACTTTTGTGTAAGTAAAATAAATGCATATCTGAAAAGCCATATTCTCAGTATGGACATAATAAGTGGAATGTTATTTTTTCCTAAAGCAACATATACTCCCTGACAGACTGTAAAAATACCAAAACCTATTATTGAATAGGTAAAAATATTAAGCGCATTATCAGCTATTACTGCTACTTCTTCGTTTTTTGTAAACAAGGAAATCATGTGATGATTGAGGGGAACAATTAAAATTATTGTCAGTGCTGCAATAACTACGCTTGTAATCCAGCTATAAGTAAAAATCTTTTTTGATTTCTTAATATTTTTAAGTCCCATATTAATACTTATCATTGTAGTAACAGCAGTTCCTATAGAGGAAGGAAGATTGAAACAGAGTGAATTAATATTTGCCGCAATTCCCTGTCCTGTCAGCGCTATTGCGCCATATTTTTCCATTTCCTTGTTTATAAGGAAAAAACCAAAGTAAATAAGCATATAGTTTACCATTGCAGGAAATCCTATTCTCGTGATTTTCATTATAATCGGAAGCTTCATCGAATATGTTCGTAAATCAAGCTTAGTCTCGCTTGTCTTTACAAAAACATCATGAAACATCCATATTGTAATGACAACATATGAACAGAATGTAGCAATTACAGCTCCGATAAGTCCCATACGAAAAATATAAAGAAATATTGAATTAAAGAATATTTTTAGAACAAGAAGCAGTGATATTCTTATAAATGTAACTTCAGGCCGTCCTATTGCATTTTTAGAGGAATTGTAAATAGCCGCAAGAAATATAAGTGGCATTACGAAGGAGTAAGAGGCAATATAAGTAAATACAGTACTTCTTATTTCTTCTGAAGTAGTTTTTGAAATGACAAAAGCCATAAGAATACATATAGGAATGAGTATAAGTCCTATTATAAAGCTAAAAACATAAATTTGAAGCATGGTTTCCCTTACAGCCCTCATTATTCCTTTCCCATAGTATTTTCCAATCATTGCCATGGCTGCCACTCCAAGTCCCTGTGACAGGGCAATCATAATATTAAGTACAGGCTGACTGAAGGTTACAGAACCTGCAACAACCACATTTGTTAGATTATTTAAGAAAAAATTATCTGAAAGAGGTATAAGTGCCTGTATTATCCCGACCAGTAATGTAGGAATGGATAAAAAAAGCAAAGTATTCAGAATATTTCCATTTATAATCATTTCACGACGTTCTTCCACAGATTGATTAAAAGATAACATTTTATAACCTCTTTTCTTATGTTAATTTATTATATCATTATAGCATTTTAATAACGAAAATGAAAATAGAAAATAAGTAATAAATAATAATTTTATCTTAATTATATATATAGACTATAAATATTATAGAAAAAATATATAGGATTTATTGTTATGATTAACTAATATTAGATTATTCCTTATATATGAACCTATTGCAAATTTGGACACTAAAAGTGAAAAGGAAATTTCAGATATTTTAAAAAATCTTGAATATTCTGTCATTTTGGAATGTGAGAGTTGAAATACCATAATGTAAAGGAAATTATGAATTAAAAAAATGAATAAACGGTCAAGAATATACCAGAATAAATGGAAAATTAGAATGAACTATATTTCCTAGTTATTTGGAATTCTATAATAAGTGGAGTTTTGAATAATTAGGAGGTATAGTTTTTTATTACTTTAATGGAGAGTATTATTAACAAAAACTGATTTAATTTACTATTGCGAAAATGTCACAAATCATATATAATAGTGAAATAATAAAATAGAAAGAGGTGGAATGAAATATGTGGTTTACAAAATCACAGGAAGAGGTACTGAAAGAACTGAATGTAGATCCTAAAATAGGACTGACAACGGAAGAAGTAAATAAAAGACTTGAAAAATATGGACAGAATAAATTAAAAGGGAAACCTAAAAAAAGTTTATTTCAACTATTTTTAGGGCAGCTTCAAGATGTGCTGATTTATGTATTAATCGGAGCAGCAGTAATAAATATAGTTGCTCACGGGCTTGAAGGCGTTACAGATGCTATAATTATACTTGCAGTTGTATTTATAAATGCGGTTGTAGGGGTAGTTCAGGAATCAAAGGCTGAAAAAGCATTGGAAGCATTGCAGCAGATGACAACGCCTAAAAGTGCCGTAAGACGTAATGGAGAAATTATAGAAATAAATTCAGAGGATTTAGTTCCAGGAGATATAATAATAATTGATGCCGGACGTTTTATTCCTGCTGACATAAGACTTATTGAAAGTGCGAATTTACAGATAGAAGAATCTGCATTGACGGGAGAATCAGTTCCTAGTGAGAAAAATGCTGATTTTATAACAGAAGATACTAAAATACCTGTAGGAGATAAGGAAAACATGGCATTTATGTCTACAATGGCAACTTATGGAAGAGGAGAGGGAGTTGTTGTAGCAACTGCAATGGATACAGAAATAGGTAAAATAGCTAAAATACTTGATGAAGATGAAAATTCACTTACACCATTGCAGGTAAAGCTTGATAAGCTAGGAAAAACATTAGGATATATGGCAATGGCAATTTGTGCGTTCATATTTGTAATAGGACTTTTACAAGGAAGAAACTGGATAGATATGCTAATGACAGCAATAAGTCTGGCAGTTGCGGCAATACCTGAAGGACTTGTAGCAATAGTTGCGATAGTTCTTTCAATGGGTGTGACAAGAATGTCAAAAATAAATGCCATCGTAAGAAAACTTCCAGCTGTAGAAACTCTTGGTGCAGTAAATATAATATGTTCAGATAAAACAGGAACATTAACGCAAAATAAGATGACGGTTGTAAAAATTTATACTCCGGATAATTTAAGGGAAATTCCATCAGAGGGAAGAGATTTCGAAGCAAATAGAGATGAAAAAGAACTGATAAGATCATTTGTCCTATGTTCAGATGCATCAATTGATAGCGGACAGGATATAGGGGATCCTACAGAAGTTGCATTAGTTGTACTGGGAGACAGGTTCAATCTTGAAAAAAATACATTAAATACAGAATATAAAAGAGTAGGGGAATTTCCTTTTGATTCAGACAGGAAATTAATGTCTACGCTGAATGAAGAAGAAGGAAGATATAGAGTTCATACTAAAGGGGCTATTGACAATATTCTTGTTAAATCTGACAGAGTACTTGTGAATGGTGATATTGTTCCGTTAACTCAGGAAATGAAAGATAAGATATTGAAAGCTGCCGAAGAGATGTCTGACTCTGCTTTAAGAGTTTTAGGAGTAGCATTTAAAGATACTGAAAGCGTAATTTCATCAGAAGAAATGGAAAAAAATCTTGTTGTAGTAGGAATTGTGGGAATGATAGATCCTCCGAGAACAGAGGTTAAAGATTCAATCGCTGAAGCTAAAAAAGCAGGAATAACGCCAATTATGATAACAGGAGACCATAAAAACACTGCTGTTGCCATTGCAAAGGAACTTGGAATAGCAACAGATATAAGTCAAAGTCTAACTGGAGCAGAAATAGATGAAATTCCGGATGAACAGTTTGCAAAAGAAATAAATAAATACAGAGTATTTGCAAGAGTTTCTCCTGAGCATAAGGTTAAGATAGTAAAAGCGTTTAAAGAACAGGGAAATATAGTTTCAATGACAGGGGATGGAGTAAATGATGCCCCATCGTTAAAATTTGCTGATATAGGTGTAGCAATGGGAATAACAGGAACTGATGTTTCCAAAGGTGCAAGTGACATGATTCTTACAGATGATAACTTTACTACTATTGTCCATGCGATAGAAGAAGGAAGAAATATTTATAACAATATTAAAAAGACAATAATGTTCCTTCTTTCATGTAATCTTGGAGAAGTAATATGTGTATTTATTGCGACAATGTTCAACTGGCCTTCACCTTTACTGCCAATACAGTTATTGTGGCTTAACCTTGTAACTGACACATTGCCTGCAATCTCACTTGGAGTAGATCCTGGAGATAAGGATGTTATGAAAAGAAAGCCAAGAGATCCGAAAGAAAGCTTTTTTGCAGAAGGCGCAGGATATAGAGCGGCAATAGCAGGAGTACTTATAGGAACTTTAACTTTAGTGGCGTTTTACATTGGGGTAAAAGAACATGGATTTGCAGTTAGTGAAGTAATCAATAACGAAAGTGAAGAAGCTTTAAAAGCATTAACATATGGTAGAACAATGGCGTTTATAGTGCTGACTGTATCTCAGTTATTTTATTCATTAACAATGAGAAATAGTAAAAAAACAATATTTGAAGTAGGATTCTTTAAAAATAAATTCTTAATTTTATCAATAATAATTGGAATAGCTTTACAGGTAGGATTAACATCAATACCTGAAATTGCTAGAATATTTAAAGTTACACAACTGTCATTTACTGATTGGGATATAGTATTTATATTTGCTTTAATACCGTTTTTAATAAATGAAATAATAAAAATTGTTTCCAGAAAGATAAAATAATCAACTTTCATAAATATAAAAATTAATTTATATTTAAAAGCCAGAAAAAAGTGATATTTTCACTTGACAAATTAAAAAAATATATTACAATATACTATATAGCTT
>CAJPML010000112.1 GCA_905371725.1 Leptotrichia sp. oral taxon 215 | reverse complement strand
AAATTAAACATATTATATATAAAGAAACAGAGAAGTAAAGGAATTATGAGGTGAGAATTTTGGCAAAAAAGCTTGTAATAGTAGAGTCGCCTTCTAAAGCAAAGACGATAGAAAAAATACTTGGAAAAGGATATGAAGTTACGGCATCTTATGGACATGTTATAGATTTACCTAAAACAAAGATAGGAATAGATGTGGAAAATAACTTTGAGCCTAAGTATCAGGTAATAAAAGGAAAAGGCGAAGTTCTAAAAAAGCTGAAGGATAAATCAAAAAAAGCTTCAACTGTATATCTGGCATCGGATCAGGATAGAGAAGGAGAAGCTATTGCATGGCACATATCCAATTATATTAAACAGCCTGAAAAAACAAAAAGAATAGAATTTAATGAAATCACAAAAACAGCAGTAAATAACGCCATAAAACATCCTAGGGATATTAATGAGAATCTTGTTCATGCACAGCAGGCGAGAAGACTTCTTGACAGAATAGTCGGATATAAAATAAGTCCATTATTATGGAAAACTATTAATAAGAATGCAAGTGCAGGAAGAGTACAGTCAGTTGCATTAAAACTTATTTGTGATCTGGAGGACGAAATAAAAAGCTTTATTCCTCAAAAATACTGGGAAGTAAATGCAGAACTTGAAAAGGAAATAAAAGTTAATCTTGTGGAAATTTCAGGGGAAAAAGTAGATAAGATTTTCGATGAGGAAGCTGTCAAGAAACTTAAAAAGGATTTGAAGAATAAGGCCTTAACGCTTGAAAGCGTAGAAGTGAAGAAAAAATCCCAGAGACCGCCGTTAGTATTTAAGACAAGTACATTGCAGCAGCTGGCTTCGTCATATTTGGGATATGGTGCCACTAAAACAATGAGAATAGCTCAGCAGCTTTATGAAGGATTGTCGATAGATGGTGAAAACAGAGGGCTGATAACATACATGAGAACAGATTCCACAAGAGTTTCGATGGATGCCATAAATATGGCCAAGGAATATATAACTGGCAAATATGGTAAGGAATATGTAGGACATTATGTGACAAAAAATTCCAAATCAAATGTGCAGGATGCCCATGAAGGTATAAGACCATCAGATATAAATCTTGAACCTGATGCAATACAGT
Organism: Leptotrichia sp. oral taxon 215; assembly: GCA_905371725.1. Lineage (GTDB taxonomy): Bacteria > Fusobacteriota > Fusobacteriia > Fusobacteriales > Leptotrichiaceae > Leptotrichia_A. Next base: position 3,652 of record CAJPML010000112.1, on the reverse strand, counting down.
CATATCTGACAAATGATCAGTACAAGCTGTATAAATTAATATGGAACAGATTCCTTGTGTCACAGTTTGCCGCTATGAAATATGAGCAGATGCAGATAAATGCAGTGAATGGTGATTATAAATTTAGGGGAACTATAAATAAGGTAATTTTTGATGGGTATTATAAAGTCTTTAAGGAGGAAGATGAAATAAAAACAGCTGATTTTCCTGAACTTAAAGAAGGGGATGTCTACGAAATAGAGAAACTTAATGTAGAAGAAGGAATTACAAAGCCTCCTACAAGATATTCAGAAGCAACGCTTGTAAAAAAACTGGAATCTGAAGGTATCGGAAGACCATCAACTTATGCTTCAATAGTTGAAACTCTGAAAACAAGGGAATATGTCGAAGTTATAGAAAAAAGATTTCATCCTACATACCTCGGATATGAAGTGAAAAATGAACTGGAAAAGAACTTTCAGGATATAATGAACATAAAGTTTACGGCAAACATGGAAGAAGATCTGGATAAAATAGAAGAAGGAAATGTTGAGTGGGTGGAACTTTTAAGAAATTTCTATAACTCACTAGAAAAGGAAATAGATAAATATGAAATTGAAATTGAAAAAATCAAGGATAGAAGAATAGAATCTGATGTTCTCTCTTCTGATGGAAGTCCAATGCTTCTTAAAACAGGAAGATTTGGGAAATATCTTGTTTCTGAAACAAACCCTGAAGAAAAGGTGACATTGAAAAACATACCGATAGATCCTGAACAACTGGAAGCAGGAAAAATTTTTATAAAATCTGAAGTGGAAAAACTGATGGCTGATAAAATAGGAATTCCTACAGACTTCTTTACAGAAGATAACAAAAGATATTTTGTAAAAAAGGGAAGATTTGGAGAATATCTTGAAAGTGAAGACTTCAAGAATGATGAAAAAAGAATGTCGCTTCCTCTTCCAATAAAGCAGAAACTTAAAAAAGGTGAACTTAACACAGTTGACGGAATTCTTCAAGTAAAAGATGAAATAACTGCTATTATTGAAGAAGAAAGAAGAATTGTGGAAGAAGCCGGAGTATGTGAAAAATGTGGGAGACCGTTTGAAATAAAAACAGGAAGATTTGGGAAATTTCTTGCGTGTACAGGCTATCCTGAATGCAAGACAATAAAAGCAATTCCAAAGGATAAGAAGAAGGTATCAAAGGCTTCAGGAAAAAGTAAAACGGCAGGTACATCAAAAGCTAAAAAATCTGCAGCTGGAACTGCTAAAAAGGCTAAAAGTACATCAAAGAAAGCAGCAGCAAAAAAAACTGAAACCAAAAGTAAAACAAAAACATCAGCAAAAAAGACAACTGGAACAAAAACAGGAAAGAAATAGAGACTAATATCCTGAAGTAAATGTAAATGGGGGTATTTTAATGGAAAAACTGCTTAGAAATGAAGACAGGGACAAAAAAAAATATGAAAACAGTAAAGTTAAGGTGAACTTAACACAGTTGACGGAATTCTTCAAGTAAAAGATGAAATAACTGCTATTATTGAAGAAGAAAGAAGAATTGTGGAAGAAGCCGGAGTATGTGAAAAATGTGGGAGACCGTTTGAAATAAAAACAGGAAGATTTGGGAAATTTCTTGCGTGTACAGGCTATCCTGAATGCAAGACAATAAAAGCAATTCCAAAGGATAAGAAGAAGGTATCAAAGGCTTCAGGAAAAAGTAAAACGGCAGGTACATCAAAAGCTAAAAAATCTGCAGCTGGAACTGCTAAAAAGGCTAAAAGTACATCAAAGAAAGCAGCAGCAAAAAAAACTGAAACCAAAAGTAAAACAAAAACATCAGCAAAAAAGACAACTGGAACAAAAACAGGAAAGAAATAGAGACTAATATCCTGAAGTAAATGTAAATGGGGGTATTTTAATGGAAAAACTGCTTAGAAATGAAGACAGGGACAAAAAAAAATATGAAAACAGTAAAGTTAAGGATTTGGCAGTCCATGCAGAAAAATTTCTATATTATGAGGAAGTTATACTTGGAAAAAGTTACAATACAGTGAGAAGTTACAGAAGGGATATTTACCAGTTCATAGATTATCTGAATGAATATGAGGAAATAACAAAGTTTGATGAGGTTGAGACTATAACTGTAAGATCCTTTATAGCTTATCTGAATTCAGGAGATAAAAGCAGACAGTCAAGTACGGAAAGTGGTGGAGGAAAAAAAGAAAAGTCTCTAAATCCTGTATCTAAGCGAAGTATTAACAGAAAAATATCTGCACTTAGGACATTTTTTAAATATCTTCAGGAAAAACAGATTGTAAAAATCAATAAAATATCGTATATTGCAATGCCGAAATTTGAAAAGGAACTTCCAAATATATTGAACAAGGAAGACCTGAATAAACTTAGGGATGTAATAGATACAGGAAAAATAACAGGAGTAAGGGACAGGCTCATTATAGAGATGCTTTATTCAAGCGGAATGAGGGCAAGTGAGCTGATAGACCTGAGTGAATATATGATAAATATTCCTGAAAGGGAAATAAGGGTCATTGGAAAAGGAGATAAGGAAAGAATTACTTTTTTCAGTGAGACTGCAAGAAAATGGCTTGAAAAGTATCTTTCGGATAAAAGGAAAGAATATGGAAATTATAGTAAGGAAACAGTTTTTACTAACAATAGAGGTGAAAAGCTGACTACCCGTTCATTGAGAAGACTGATTTCAAATTATGGAAAGGAAGCGGGAATACAGAAGGAAATAACTCCTCACGTATTTAGACATTCATTTGCAACTGAACTGCTGAATAATGGAGTAGATATAAGATATTTACAGGAGCTGCTGGGACATAGCAGTATTTCTACAACACAGGTTTATACACATGTGAGCAGGGCATTACTGAAGGATATTTATATGAAAACCCATCCTTTGGCAAAAGAATGACTTGTAACAGAAAGTAAATATAAATTTTCCTGAAAATATTTCAAAATAGGGAGAATTAGAGTTATAAAATATTAAAATATAGAAATTATAAGGGATATAAAATATAAAAAATTGGAGGAAATTTTGATTAGTAAAAAATGTGCAGGTTGCGGAATAGAACTGCAATTTGAAGATGCAAAGAAGGAAGGATATGTTCCTGAAGAAAAATTCATAATGGAAGGAGAATTACTCTGCCAGAGATGTTTTAAAATAAAAAATTATGGAAAAAATTCAGTTAATAATTTTAAAAGTGAAGATTATTCAAAGGAAGTTTTAAATAGTGTAAAAAAATCGGACATAATACTTCCAATATTTGATATAATAGATTTTGAAGGATCATTTACTGAAGAAATTTTGGATTATCTGAGGGATTACAGATCAATAGTCTTAGTAAATAAAACAGATTTATTACCGGGATTTGTACATCCTGCTGAAATAGCCGACTGGATAAAGGATAGGCTTGCTGAAGAAGATATTGTACCTGAAAATATTGCATTTATAAGTGCAAAAAATAAATATGGAATAAATGGAGTCATAAGAAAAATAAAGAGTGTTTTTCCTGAAGGAAAAGTGAAGGCAGTAGTGCTTGGTGCTTCAAATGTAGGAAAATCTTCAGTTATAAATCTGTTATTAGGTAAAAATAAAATAACGACTTCAAAGTATTCAGGAACAACGTTAAAATCCATAAATAATA
>CAJPML010000111.1 GCA_905371725.1 Leptotrichia sp. oral taxon 215 | reverse complement strand
GTATAAAATATTAATTGAAGAAAATAGCAATTTAGAAGTTGAACTGAAACCTGGTCTTGGAAAAACTTCATTTGTATTCAATGCTTTAAAAAATGGCGATATTGATATTTATCCTGAATTTTCAGGAACTGCAGTTTTCACCTTCCTGAATGAAACTCCTGTAAATAACAATGCTGATGATGTTTTTGCGCAGGCTCAAAAAGGCATGGAGTCTAAATTTAAGATGATTATGCTAAAACCTATGATTTACAATAATACTTATGCAATTGCAGTAAGTAAAAAATTTGCTGATGAGAATAACTTGAAGACAATTTCTGATTTGGCAAAAGTGAAGGATAAGATAAAGGCTGGATTTACAAGGGAATTCAATGACAGGGAAGACGGATACCCAGGATTGAAAAAACTGTATAATTTTGAGATTCCAGATATTAAGGAATTTGAGCCAAAACTTCGTTATGTTGCTGTTCAAAGTGGCGATATTAATCTGATTGATGCTTATTCTACTGATGCTGAACTCGCTCAATATAATATGGTTGTATTGAAAGATGAAAAGCATCTATTCCCGCCGTATCAAGGTTCTCCAATGATGAGGGAAGAAACTCTGAAAAAGTATCCTGAATTGAAAAATATTTTGGAAAAACTGAGTGGTAAAATTTCAGATGAAGAAATGTCATCAATGAATTACCGTGTTTCTGTGAAAGGTGAAAAAGCAGAAGATGTTGCGAGAGAATATCTGAAAAATGCCGGAATTATTAAGAAATAGAAAAAGCCGATTTTTAAAAGTCGGCTTTTTTGTCGTTAAAATATCTCAAAATATTTAATTAAACTATCTTTTCCAAATATTCCGCCAATGAAGTGGCTTTCAGTCCTAGAACTTTCTCAATATCATTAGAAATTCCTGACTGTTCATTTTCTGCAATTGCTGTATAAGTTGAAACCCACGAATCATATTCCCATTGCTCTGCTTTCCAAATTTTACGTGATTCATAAGCTTCTTCCACTGTTTCTTCAATATATTTAATTTCTTTTCCAAAATATTCACTTACAGCTTTTACAATTTCAGTCATTGATAATTCTTCAGGCCCTGTCATATTTAAAGTCTGATTTTCCCATTTTCCCGGATTTTCCAAAATTTTAGCTGCCACTTCTGAAACATCTGAACGTACTACAGCAGAAACTTTTCCATTTCCTGCAGGTCCTTTTATTTCACCATATTCCCTGCACAAATCTACAAAGAAATCTGCATAAAAATTATCCCTTAAAAATGTATATTTAAATCCATTTTCTTTTATATACTCTTCAGTTGCATAGTGATCTCTTCCCAATGTAAATATGGAATTTTTTGAAGCATTGTAAAATGAAAGATAAATAATGTGGGAAACTCCCGCTACCTTAGCTGCATCAATAAAATCTTTATGCTGCTGAACACGATTAGGATTTTCAGAACCGGAAACCATAAAAAGCACTTCTATTCCCTCTAATGATTTTACAGTATCTTCCGATTTATCATAACTGGATTTAAAAACATTAGAAAATCCAAGTTTTTCTGCTTTTTCCACATTTCTAGCCAGATTTCTCACTTCAATTCCATTTTTTTTACATAATCCTGAAACCATTCCACCTAAATTTCCTGTTACTCCTGTTACTGCAATTTTAGGCATTTCAATCACCTCTTGCTTGATTTTTTCAAAAGACCCTTTTTATTTAAAAAACCTTTTCTATCCTTTTACCACAATATTTACCAGTTTATTTGGCACAACAATTACTTTTACAATTTCTTTTCCTTCTACAGCTTTCTTTATCTTTTCTGAATCAAAAGCCAGTTTTTCATATTCTTCTTTCGGAAGTCCAATTTTTGCCGGTATCGTTTCACGGATTTTTCCATTTATCTGAACAACAAGATTCATTTTATGTTCCTTTGTCAATTCTTCCTCAAATGCAGGCCATTCCTCTTCAAAAGTAAACGTTGTATTTCCTATAATTTCCCACAGTTCATCAGCAATATGAGGAGCAAAAGGTGCAATTAAAAGTATAACCTTATCCAGTACTTCCTTCCATATTTTTTTTGATTCTGTAGAAACATCATTTTTATCAATTACTTCCTGTTTATAAGTAGTCATATCATTCAGCAGTTCCATAACAGCCGCAATGGCAGTATTAAAGTGGAAATCATCCTCTATGCTTTCAGTAACCTTTTTAACAGTCTGATGTAATTTTTTCTGTATTTCTTCATCTTTTTCATTTCTTTTACTTAAATCAATTCCGTAATTATTTTCTTTTCCGACATTTTTATCAGCAAATTCAAATGAATCTGATATAATCAGGAATAGTCTGTTTATAAATCTGTAAGCTCCTGCCAGTCCGTTCACATTCCACTCAAGTTCCTTTTCAGGCGGTGCAGCAAATAATGTAAAGACTCTTGCCGGATCTGCTCCATATTCCTTTACAATTTCTTCAGGATCTACTCCATTGTTTTTAGACTTACTCATTTTTTCAATTTTTACAGTAAGTTCCTCTCCTGTTGATTTAGAGAATGCTTTCGTGTCCTTTATTTCAACGTCTTTAGGGAAATAGAACTTTCTTTCATTCTGTGAATAATATGAAGGCCCTAAAACCATTCCCTGTGTAAGCAGTCTCTTAAACGGCTCATTTGTTTCAACAAGTCCCATATCTCTCAATGCTTTATGGAAGAATCTCGCATAAAGAAGGTGCATTACCGCATGTTCTATTCCACCAATATATTGATCCACAGGAGTCCAGCTGTCTGCATTTTCTTTTTCAAAAGGTTTTTCAGTATTATGTGAATCCAGATATCTCAAATAGTACCATGAAGAATCAACGAAAGTATCCATTGTATCAGTTTCTCTTCTACCTTTTTTACCGTTTGGCAGAATCACATTTTTAAATTCTTCAGAAGTTTCAAGAGGATTCCCTTTCCCGCTAAATTCAATATCAGTCGGCAATTTTACAGGCAAGTTTTCCTTTTCTTCCAAGTAAATATTCCCATCTTCATCATAAATTACAGGAATAGGAGTTCCCCAGTATCTCTGTCTGCTTATTAGCCAGTCGTGAAGTCTGTAATTTACAGTTTTCTTTCCTTTTCCTTCTTTTTCAAGTTTTTCAGTTATTTTTACTTTTGCTTCTGTATTTTTCATTCCGTCAAATTCATCTGAATTAACCAGAATTCCATTTAAAGTGTATGCCCCTTCCATTTCTTCGACAACTATTTTTTCAGGATTTCCGTCTTTATCAACAGGATTTATAACTATTCTTATAGGAAGGTTATATTTCTTCGCAAAGAAGAAATCCCTTTCATCGTGTGCAGGAACTGCCATGACTGCCCCTGTTCCATAATCCATTAATACATAGTTTCCTATCCATAAAGGCACTTTTTCATTATTTACAGGATTTATAACATAAAGGCCTGTAAACATTCCTTCTTTTTCCTTGTCTTCTGCTGTACGGTTTATTTTATCCTCGTTTATCATTTTATCAACAGCATCTTTTAATGAAGGATTTTCTTTTAAGACAATTTCTTCAACAAGTGGATGTTCAGGTGCAATTACTGCATAAGTTACACCAAACAGTGTATCTGCCCTTGTTGTAAATACAGGAATTATAACTTCTCCTTTATTTCCTATATTCAAATTGCTTTCTTTATCCTGACTGTTACTGTCAAATTTATAATCAAGTACAAAATTTATTTCGCTTCCTGTAGATTTTCCAATCCAGTTTTTCTGCATTGCAAGAACTTTATCCGGCCAGTGCCCCTTCAGTTCTTCATGTCCCTGAAGCAGTTCTTCTGCATAGTCAGTTATTTTCAGATACCATTGTGAAAGTTCTTTCTGTATTACATCTGTTTTACTGTGTCTCCAGCATTTTCCATCTTCAACCTGCTCATTTGCTAAAACTGTATTACAGTCAGGACACCAGTTTACATAAGATTTCTTTTTATAAACAAGCCCTTTTTTATACATCTCTATAAAGAACAGCTGATTCCATTTATAATATTCAGGAGTGTATGTGCTTATTTCCCTGTCCCAGTCATATGAAAGCCCCATTAATTTAAGTTGTCTTCTCATATTGTCAATATTAGCTTTTGTCCACTGCCCAGGATGTGCTCCATTATCAATTGCGGCATTTTCAGCGGGAAGTCCAAAACTGTCCCATCCAAATGGATGCAGTACATTGAATCCTTTCATTTTCTTATATCTTGCAATGGCATCTCCTATGGCATAGTTTCTTAAATGCCCCACATGCAGTTTTCCCGAAGGATAAGCAAACATTTCAAGAGTATAGTAGTTCTGTTTTCCCTCTATTTTATTTTCACTTTTAAAAACATTCTTTTCCTGCCATTTTTCCTGCCACTTTTTCTCAATCTGTTCCGGTTTATATTCTTTTACCATTTGTATTCACGACTTTAAAAGTCTTTTCTCCTTTCATTTCATATATATTTACAGTTTTAATTTAACACATCTTAATAACTCTTTTATTTGTTATACAGTATAACATTTCAAGCTTAATTTTTCAATGATTGTTGTGTTATATCATCTTTTCCTTCCAATCATCTAATCTTTCTACCATATTATGTACAACATTCAATAATTGAAAAAATTCTAACTCAGTTATTTCTTTTTCATACATGCCATGTAATAACATATTTCTATTTAATTTTTTATTACTGAAATCATCTGCATTTTCAAAAAATTTCTCTAGCCAAGTAATTAAACTGTAATCTAAAATATATTCTAAACTCCGTGATTCATTACTTTTATTATCTATTTC
>CAJPML010000110.1 GCA_905371725.1 Leptotrichia sp. oral taxon 215 | reverse complement strand
GTAAAAATTCCCTTCTGAATAAATCATCCCATACTTCAGGACCATGCATATCATTTCTATACATTATATCAAAATATTCTTTCCCTGTCTTTATTTCTCCCTTATTGTAATTTCTTATTTCTGTCACGCATTCCAGTTCAATTTCATTTCCATTATTTTTTTCGATAATTTTTTTATATCTTCCTATTCCAATGTCTACTTTGTCCTTTATGGTCTCATTTATAAATTGTTCATAATTTTCAGTATCCACAAAATCGTCACTGTCTATAAATGAAATATATTCTCCTTTTGCCACTTTAAGACCGTTATTTCTTGCTTCACTGAGTCCCTGATTTTTCTGTGAAATAATTTTTATATTTTCATTTTTATGATTTTCTCTAAATTTTTCGGCTATTTCAAGTGAGCCGTCCTTAGTTCCGTCATTTATTATTATGATTTCGTTTTCTATATTCAGTCCGCACAATGACTTTAGACACTTTTCCAGATACCTTTCCACATTATATACAGGTACGATTATACTTAATTTTAAAGCTGACATTTTTATCCTCTTCATTTTTCTTCAATTTATTTTATATATTATATCATAAAATCAAATAAATGTTTCAAAAATATCTTTTATATGCTAAAATTTATACAATAAAACTTATAAAATAAACAAAATTAGGAGTGTAAAATATGAAAAAATTAAATTTGACAGGATATTTCCTTACACTTCTGTTTCCCATTGTGTTATTTCTATCATACAAAGGGGAACAGACTCTTGGTTATTTAATACTATTACTTTTTTTACTCAGTATGTTATTTAAAAAAAATAGGAACAGATTTAAACTCTTAATTGATAAAAATATGGCAATAGGATTATCAATTTTTATTATTTTTCCTTTTATTATCTCTGTTTTCAGTGGCGGAATATCTTCAAGGGTAGACAGTATACACTATTTATACTGGCTCATATTTTTTCCATTAGTTTTTTATATAAATACTGAAAAAAAACTATGGACTTTTATCAAATCTTTCCTTATAGGAGGAACGATTTCCTTGATTATAACATTGGGAATTTTTATAAAAAATTATGATGAATGGGCACATCCAAAAGGTTTTGAATACCCAAGAATATTTTTTGAACTTCAGACACAGGATTTTGCAAATATTATGTCTATTTTGCTTTTATTCCTGCTATGCTTTATTCTATTTTATAGAAATGAAAACAGAAAGAAAAACATATGGATAAAACTGCTCCTTTCCGGAATTTTCCTACTCGATCTTTTTATAATTATCGTAAATAGGTCAAAAATGGTATATATATCACTTTTTCTGCCTGTAATATATATTCTGTATAAGAAAAATAAGGTTTATATTTTAGGATTTTTTGCAGCATGTCTTGGAGGATTTTTCCTTCTGCCTAAATCGATTACCGAAAGATTACAGTATATTATTAAATACAAACAGGATCCTTCAAGCTATCTGCGAATATTATTCTGGGATGCGGCTATTTCATCCTTCAAAAAAAGTCCGATATTCGGTATGTCCACAAATGAAAGAATTGCTTTTAATATGAGTCATTTTAAGAAAGAGGGAATATTAAACTATATTGATACAAACTATGGTCTTGATCCTGTAGGAATTACAAATACACACAATATGTATCTTCATCACCTTGCCAACTACGGAATTGCAGGAGTTATTCCATTGATTTATTTTTTATTTATCGTTATTCCTTCAAGACTTGTAAAACTTAACTTCCATAAAATGAAAGATACTGTTCATTCTGGCTACATTGCCCTTGAAACAGGAATGAAAGCCTCTTATATAGCCTATCTTATACAAGGGTTGACAGAATTTAATCTTAACAAAAAGCCTATGATTTTTACCCTTGCAATGATGCTGGCAATACTGAATTTTATGTATAAAAAGCTGAAAAAATAATATTAAAAACACATCTGACAGGAAATCTTGTCCTGAAACAGATGTGTTTTTTTGTCACTATTCCTTTAATTTATATGAATTTTATATACTCCCATTTTTACGATAAGCAGAAACTCTATTGCCAGTACTGCTAGTACCATTAAAAATATGATGCTAGTAAACAGTTTCATGACAATTGTCCCAACCAGAATAAAATGTAGCACCGATATTATCGCAAATAGCAGGTAGTTGAAGTCTATCCTTATTTCTGTTTCTTTTTCAGTTATATTTATTCTTTCCATTCCGCTTTTTAGAATATAATTTTTATAGACACTTATTTCATGCTCTCCATAATCAATATCAATATTTTTATCGCCATTCATAGAAACAGATTTTATCCCCCCATCTATCTTGAGAGCGATTTCCTCCTTATTTACAAACTTTCCCAGGCTTATATTAAGCTTAGCCATGTGTTCACCTTCCTTTTGTTTTTTTATATTTTCTTTCTTTTCTTCTACTTTTTCCAGCTAAATAAAACTTAAAAACTCCACTACCATAGATATTTTTCTATATATTCTTTTTCATTTTATTCCACTCCTATACTGTTTATTTTTCCGCCAGTTTTATTGTTTTTTCTGCAAAAACCATATTAGAAAAAAAGATAAAAAATACTGAAATAATAATGATAGCTATACTTCGAATATTAATTCCAAATAATCCTGGAATAACTAGCATAGTTACAATACCTATAAATAAATTCAGTAAATTTAATACAAGACTTTTTTTCATGTCCGGTTTCAATTCCAGAAATATTCTATTTTTTTCTGAACAGTTTATAATCATTTCCCTGCTTTTAGAAAAAAATAATGAAATCACTATTTCTTCTTCCTTTTGTGATGTAAGGAACGTAAATTCTGAATCAGGTTTTAAATGATACTCCTTACCCGCTGCCCAGACTGTAATATAGTCATAATGACCTAAAAAATATTTGTTTTTTATAGTTACTTCTGTCATTTTCACTCCTATTTATTCGCTATACTCTATATGTATCTAACTTTTTGAAGTGACTAAAATCCTTATTTTACAACAGTACAGCCCCAGCCATCATAATATCCATTTAAGGATTCAGCAATTTCGACAAGTTCCCATACAACTTCATTTATATGATTGAATACAACATTATCCATTCTTGAAATATTAATCTGATAAGAATCATCTGCTTCATTTTCCATCTTTTTGCTTGAAAGAATATTATAGCCCAGTTCTTTTAATTTTTTTGTAGCCAAATTTAAGTTTTCTTCTGAACAAAAATAAAGCCAGTGATCTATTTCACGCTCTTTTTCGAGATTATCTCCCTGTTTCATTAAATTTTCTATAACACTTCTGTTCATCATCGCTTTATAAGAATAAATATCAGGATAAAGAAAATTAAAATAAATGTCCCATTTTACATCTTCAGCTATTGAACAGTTCCATTGATAATTCGGGAATTTTTTTAATGCTTCTTTACAAAACTCTTCACTTTTTTCAGGATCTTTAGTAAAAACGTAAAGTTCCAGTCTTCCCTGTGATTTTACAGTTCCTGCAAATATATCTTCCAAAGTTTCCAGTCTATTTATTACTTCATCTTCAATATCGCATAAAATCGGGTATTCTTCATTAGATGAAAGTCCATTTTCAGTAGTATTATTCATCTTTATGAATATACTGATTCTATGATTATAATCCTCAACAGGCGCTATATCATATAAAGCTAAGTTAAGACGGATAGAGGCAGGCTTATCATCTACACGACACATATAAAAGTTCCAGTTTTGTCTGATTTCATTAAATTTTGTTTCAATTTTTTCACTTCCCTTTCTATATTTAAATTTTCTAACCAACTATATTCGCATTTGTAAATTCTAACTTCTGATTAACAGTAACTTCAATAGTATGTCCCCAGAACAAATCATCATCGTCAAAATAGAAATTAGCCGATTCACTGAATATATGAAGCCCTGTAAATCTCATTCTTTCTTTAAACTCTTTTTCTGTAACTTCCTTCTCATCTTCTTCCAACCAGGAATCATTTTTTAATTCAATCAGTTTATGAGCTGAATATTCCTTGGCTTTTTTTATAAAGTCTGTAAGTTCTATATTTGAAAAAATATTTTTCACTTTTTTGAGTTCTTCCTTATTTTCAGCATTAAAATAATATTCAATGCCTTCCTTAACTAATTTATAGATATTCAGTTCCTCTTTATTTGTAAATTTCCCAAAATTTTTAATAGTAACAGTTTTAGGCATTTTTTCTTTCGTTATTTCCTCTAAAACAGTGTCAGGAGCTGACCTGAAAGCACCAGACAGCTCTTCCATAGTAAAATTTCTCCATATATTCTGCAAAGCCTTATTGAACTGTTTTAATGTAGCTTCTATTTTTTCACCTTCTGTATCCACTAAAGAAAGCCTGTCATCTTCAAATTTCATTTCTTTCACAGAGAAATCATCTGGCACAGGTGTTCCTCCTATACCATAGCCTCCTTCATTTTTACGCCCACATATAAGACAATATATTGAATCATTTTCATTACTTTCTGTGTTTGGGAAAAAATACTTTATACGATTTTCTTCTTTTACAATTCTTCCCTTTCTTAAAACTACAAAATCTTCCTTATTTTCAGAAAGACAATAAAGCAAAGGAAAGTCTTTTAATATTTCCATATTTCCTTCTAATATTTCTTCATGAATTTCCTGAAGTTTTTCCATTGTATAAAAAATTTTAATCACCCTCCTATATTTTTTCTAATCCATTCTCTCATAGGTCTTGAAATAAGGGGTTCTGAAAAGATTAACCTCTCATCATCTTCGTGATAGGTATTCTAATATTGGGGTTTCTTAGTTTCCATTCCTAAAATATATTTTAT
>CAJPML010000109.1 GCA_905371725.1 Leptotrichia sp. oral taxon 215 | reverse complement strand
TCATCAATTACTGGATATTATGGAACGAGATATAATATTCATAGTAGTAAATAACTGGTTCATCATCATCTAATGGTACTATTACCATATCTGGAGTTGGTTCTTCATAATAAAGAACATAATCATAGTCATCATCATCATAGTAATAATAAGTTGTCGCTGATTGTGATGTTTCTGCCCTCATAAGTCCAAGAAACATTATTCCTAACAACAAAAATATTTTTTTCATACTTTTCCTCCATTTTTAATTTATTTTCGAATATTTTCCAGTTTTTACACAAGTTAATCATATTCAAGCATGAAGCATTCTGAAAATTATTCCCCTTAATTGCTTTTTTCTTATTCCACCATACTAATTTTATTATAAATAATACAGTTTTCTCCTATTAATATTATATCTCGTTCCATAATATCCAGTAATTGATGAAACTAGACATTATTAAAACTTTGATTGTCATTAATTTTATCATTAAATAATTGAGTTGAAGTTAAAAAATAAATGTTTTTATATTAAAATCCTAAAAATATTTTCTTTGCATTTTCAATATCTGTTTTATCAGGATGTTTTGCAGCTTCTGCCCATCTTTTTTCAGTTTCAGGAGTAGCAGCATGATGACCTGTAACAGTTCCTTCTTTTGTCATTTTTCTGAATCTTTCAATCAGCTGCGGCGAAATTGCACCCTGACATATAAATTCCCTTTCAACTTTGTTGCCATTGGCTTCAAGAAATTCCCTCACTGCAGCCATACATTTTTTTGCGTGGTCAGAATCAGCTTTCGCTCCAAGCGTACCAAAAGTTGCTACTGTCTTATTATTTATTTTTGACATGAAAGCTTTTATTTTTTCATCGGCATCCCCTTTGTCAACCCAGTATCCAACAATTATTTTATCATAATCATCAGGATTTATTTTATCTGAATCTTTTACATTTAACAGTTCCTTATCGCCTTCAATAACTGAAAATATTGCATCAGCTATTTTTTCCGTATTTCCCGTCAATGTGGAAAATATTACCAGCTTTTTCATTCCTGTTTCCTCCTAGACATTTTTTCAGAACAACACTGCTTATGTTATTTCCCCAAAAAATTCCTTCTGTCGTGAGTTCTGTATGTGTTTCATGTACTTTCATATATCCCTTTTTTTCAAAGTTTTTGAATAATTTATAAAGCTCTTCAAATACTTCTTCTGAAACATATTTCTTCAACTCTGAAAAATATACTTCGGGATACTGAAATAATCCACTTATTCTTTTAAATCTGTTTTCCTCTTCTGTATTTTCCGACATCATATAAAATGCCTTTTCCTGATTTATTCTGAATATATCAGTATTTGCAATCTTTCCTCCGGCTCCAACTCCTATCGGAAGTATATCAGCTCCCTTATGTGTAAATCTTATGTAGTTATACTGATCTCTTCCTTTTCTGACAATTTTTGTATGTTCCATTACTTCGTATTCTCCTGTTGCCAGCAGTCTTTCAAGGAAAGCGTGATGAAGCTTTCTGTCAGTTTCCAGCTGATAGTTCAGTTCAAGTGTGTTTTCCTTTATATCTTTAGACATTTTCGAACCTTCATGAATCATAAGCGAATAAAAACTTGTACTGTCTATTTTCAGGTCAGCAACAATGTCAGCATCTTCTATAACTTCTTCCACTGTTTCTTCAGGATAATTGTATATAATATCCGTACAAACCATTCCACTGAAATTTTCCTTTAGTTCTTTGAGTTTTCTAGTCACTTCTTCCTTTGAAAATGTTCTGTTCAGTATATTCCTTCCATTTTCAGCAAACGACTGTATTCCTACACTCAGTCTGTTTACTCCATATTTTTCCAGAATTTTTATTTTATTCAAATTCAGATTATGCAGCGTCGTCTCAAGGGTAAATTCGCAGTCAGCTGACAATTTGTAGTTTTCATGTATGCTTCTGAATATCCTTTCAAGCTGGTGCTCCTTCAATATTGTAGGAGTACCTCCACCAAAAAATACAACTTTTATTTCCTTGCTTTTCATATATGGAGTTTTTCCATACTTTTCAAATTCTGATACAAGGAAATTTGTATAATCTTCCAGGTCATTATCTACTTTTTTTCTGTTAAGATTACAGAAGGAACATATTTTATCACAATAAGGAACATGTACATATATTACTCCCTCTTTCTCTTCAGCAGGATTTTCTAGCAGCTTGAACAATTCGCTTTCTGTTATCATTTTTTTACTTTTTCGGAAATGATTTGAAACGATACCGCTTGAATCTGCATGAGATTTAAATCTTTTTGTAAAATTTCCTCTCTCTTCATCTTCAGTTACATTTTCATCCTGTTTTTCACTGGGATGTCCTGAAGCTCCAAGCTGCACTTCAGTAACTTTTCTGTCTTCACTTATGTCAAAGGCTGTTCTTGGTCCGTTTATATATCTTCCGCTCAAAAAGTTTACCTTCAGAAGATGGAAGACAGGTATATTTCTAGTCATCTGAATTGCCATATCCACTTTCTGAAAATTATCCAGTATTTCTTCGTATTTTTCACCTTTTTCCACAAATTCAATTTCCACTTTATATGTCAATCTTTTTCTCATTGAAACCATAACTGCGGAAGACTCATCTTCTATGAACAGAAGTATCACTTTCGCGTTATTTTTCAAACTGGAAAAGTATTCTTCCGTTTCATTGATAAAAATATAGTTGTCTCCCTGATATCTGAAAAACGGAGCATAACCTACGACAGGATTTCCTTCTGAAGACACTGTTCCTAAAATAACCGAACTGAAATTATCAATAAATCCGCTTATTTCAAGCTTATTCCTTTCTTCTTCAGAATGTCCCTTTTCCTTGAATTTTTCAGGTGTATCAATATTAAGATTTTTTCTTGCTATTTTAGCCATTTTTATCATTTCAAGATGAATATTCTTTAGTTCTGTCCTTTGTGTGAACTTTATGCTGACTGTTTCATTTCCGTTGACAAGAAGTGTCATTTCCTCTTCATTTACATCTGTAAGCTTTGCTTCCGTTACATCATCCCTCTTACAGAAATGCCTGACATATAATGGTAATATTTCTTTATGATCATTATTCATATGATCTAAAATTTTATTTAACATCTTTTTTCTCTCCTGTTTTTTTAACCGCTCCTGAGAGAATTTCCCACTCCAGAGACTGCTATTTTTCTTCTGCATGTTTGCAAGGAACTTCTCTCGGTATTCCCAATGCTTCTCTTGCCATTTTAGCCATTTTTACAAGTTCCATATGTAAATCTTCAAGCTTTGTCTTCTTTGTAAGTTTTACTTTTACTTCTTCACTGCCATTCACTTTTAAAGTCATTTCTTCTTCATTTACATCCAGCAGCTCAGCTTCCTTAACTTCTTCCCCTCTGTTATTGAAGTGACGTACATACAGCGGAAGTACATCCTTATGCTCATGGTTCATATGTTCTAAAATTTCTTTTATCATTTTTCCTTCCTCCATTTTTATTAGATTTTTTATTTTCATTATATTCAACTAGTTTAATTCAAATTTAAACGGCTTTGATATTGTACATTTTAGCGTATCAGGATTTTTTATATTTACCCTTATTCTACTTGCCGCTTTTTTTGCATCCTGCTGGAATACTCCACTTCCTCCTGAAGCTGAAATCACGCTGACTGAACCACTGCTATTGAAACGAAATCTTACCATAACCACAACAGTTCCTTTATTTCCAAGTCTTTGTGCCGCAATAGGATATTTCAGGTTTGGATTATATGATACTGTAAAGTCTTTTCCTTCATTGCATACATTTGTATTTTTACCTTCTCCGCTACCTGTACCTGTTCCATGTCCGCCACCTGAACCTCCTCCAGAGCCACCTGAACTTTTTCCGGAACCTGTGCCGCTATGTCCGTTTCCACTGCTACTTGTCCCATGATTCCCGCTTACCTGTCCTGAATGACTTCCTCCTGCTGTATTTCCACTTCCTGAAACTGAACTGTTTGTATTTCCTGACGGATTTCCACTACTCTGGACAGTTTTACCTGTATTTCCTGAAGGCTGAACCGCTGACAGGGAAGAATTTTGTGAAACAGGAGCTTTGCTATCAGAATTTGAAACTTTTGGCTGTTCTGTCTTATTTTGTGAAATTGTTGATGTATTTTCAACTTTCTGATTATTTTGTTGTATATTTTGATTACTGACGATATTTTTATTCTGCTGTGGCTGAGAAGATGCACTTACCTCCTGAACTCCTTTATTTTTTTTATTTCTACCTGAAAAAACTGGACCTTCACTTTCCTGTCCTGATTTCTGTGAAGTATCATTAAATACGCTTTCATTCAGGTTTACAGTCATCGTTTCATTTCGTTCATTTTCTTTTTCTCTACCACTGGAAGTATAGTAAACCACAGGAATGAAAAGAACCATAATATTTAAAATGATTGAAATTATGTAAAATTTCATTTTTTCCCCTTCTTTATGACTTTAAATAAAATTTATTTCGTCTTTTGATAGACATCAGCTATATAGTCTATCATTCTTGGCGATCCCCTTAATATCTGACCTGTTTCCAGAACAACAAATTTATTATTTTTTATTGCACTGATATCCTTTATCTGAGGATTTGCCTTTACTATTTCCTGAGGATTCTTGACAAATGTCAGAATTATATCAGGATTTTCCTTTATTATATACTCCGGTGTCAAAGTAGGGCTCATCCCTTCCATTCCTGCAGCAATATTTTTTATATTCAGCATTTCCATAATATCATTAGGCAATGTCCCTTTACCAAAGACTCTCATTGGTGTCGGCGCAAGTATAAACAGACCTTTTTTCTCTGTTGTGTCTATTTTTTTTATTTCTTCTA
>CAJPML010000108.1 GCA_905371725.1 Leptotrichia sp. oral taxon 215 | reverse complement strand
CATTTATTTATTTCTTTTTAGGCAGATGTATAGCTTCTCCCAACACATCAGCACATGCTTCAAATAGCGCTTCAGAAAATGTAGGATGTCCGTGTATTGTTTTTATTACTTCATCAACTGTTATTTCCATAGCCATTAGTGAAGAAGCTTCATTTATGATTTCAGCGGCAGATTGTCCAACAATATGTACTCCCAGTATTTCTCCATATTTTTTATCAGCTATTACTTTTACAAATCCTGTAGTATCTCCTGAAGCCAATGCTCTTCCATTTCCTACAAACGCAAATTTTCCAACACTTATATCATATTTTTCCTTTGCTTCTTCTTCAGTAAGACCTACCATCCCGACTTCCGGAATTGTATATATTGCTGAAGGAGTAGTTTCAAGCTTAATTTCCCTATGATTTCCAAGAATCGCATTTTCAGCGGCAACTTCTCCCATTCTGAATGCTGCATGAGCCAGCATTTTTATACCGTTAATATCTCCAGGCGCATATACTCCCTTCACACTTGTTTCCATATATTTATCTACTTTTATTTTACCTCTTTCCATTTCAAGATCAAGTTCTCCCACTGCTTCCAAATCAGGAACTCTTCCTATAGATAACAAGGCTTTTTCAGCAACTACATCTTCTTTATCTTCTAACTTTATTCTCAGTTTATCCCCCTCATCAGTAATTTCCTTAATTTTTGAAGATGTAAGTATTTTCATGCCTTTTTTCTCTAATGCTTTTCTCAATGTTTCAGAAGCTTCCCTGTCAACTCCCGGAACTATCCTATCCATCATTTCTATTACAGTAACTTTACTTCCAAAAGACAGATAAGCTTGCCCCAGTTCAACTCCTACTACTCCACCGCCAATTACTGCAAGAGATTTTGGAAGTTCCTTCAAATCAAGTATATCATCACTTGTAAGAACCCTTTTACTTTCTATTCCGGGTATATTTACAGAACCTACTTTTGATCCTCCTGCAAGTATTATTTTATTTGTTCTTAATACTTTTTCTCCATTTATTACAACATCCTTATCTTTATTTATTTTTGCAACACCTTTAAAGATTTTTATACTATTACTCTTTAAGAGACCTTGTACTCCATTTGTAAGTGTTTTAACTATTTCATTTTTAAGACTGACTACTTTTGGCATATCTACTGTGAATTTTTCATTTTCCAAAATGATACCTCTTTTTGAAGACATTTCTATTCCTTCGATTATTTCAGCATTTTTTAGAAATGTTTTTGTAGGTATACACCCTCTGTTCAAACATGTCCCACCAAGTTCACTTTTTTCAACTACGGCTACTTTTCCACCTACTTGAGCTGCCCTTATTGCTGCAACATAACCAGCAGGACCTCCACCTATTACTACTACATCAAATTCATCTTCTCCTTTTTCAGATTTTACAGCAGTATTTCTTTCTTCAATTTCTCTTTCCTTTATTGGTTCCATTTCTTTCTTATCTGACACATTTTCAGAAGTTTCCACTGTATCTTTTGAAATTCCTTCAGGAGCAACTTCTCCTTCGGCTCCTATATATCCTATAACTTCTGTAACTGGAACAGTTTCACCATCTCCTTTTATTATTTTTATCAAATACCCCGAATCTTCTGCTTCCAGTTCCATACTTGTTTTATCTGTCATGATTTCAAGAAGTATTTCACCAGTTTCTACTTTATCTCCCTCTTTTTTATTCCATTTTATTATCTGCCCTTCGGTCATATCTATTCCTGCTTTAGGCATTATTATTTCAGTTGCCATTCAATTCACTTCCTTTTCATTTATACTAACATTGATATAGGATTTTCCAATAGATTTTTCAAATCCTGCATAAATTTTGCACCTGCAAGTCCATCAACTACTCTGTGATCAATTGTTAGACACAAAGTCATAATAGGTCTTATGACAATTTCTCCATTTACAGCTACCGGTTTGTCTATCATCCCTGAAACTCCTAATATTGCTGAGTTAGGTTGATTTATGACAGGGTTAAAACTCTGAACCCCATACATTCCTAAGTTACTTATAGTAAATGTACTTCCTGACTGTTCAGCAGGAGAAAGTTTCATTTCAAGTGCTTTAGATACTATTTCCTTAGATTTCACAACTAATTCAGATAAGGTCATTTTATCCGCATTTTTTATTACAGGAACAAGAAGACCGTCATCCATTCCTACAGCTATTGCTAAATTCACATAATTGTGTAAAATAATCTGGTTTCCATCTTCTGTCAGACTTGAATTTACATATTTATGTTTCATTAATGTCCTTATAACTGCGAGTGATATAATATCTGTGATAGTCACTTTCTTTCCTGTTTTTTCAAATATTATATCTAAAATTTTTGCTCTCAGGGCTTTTGTTTCAGTCATATCTATTTCATAATTCAATGTAAATGTTGGGGCTGTAAAATAACTTTCAGACATTCTTTTGGCAATCACTTTTCTCATAGGAGACATAGGTATCATTTCTATATCACTTTCATTAATCTGCTTTGCTTCAACAACTTTTGCCACTTCATGTCTTATAAGTTCCTCTTTTTCCTGAGGTTTTGCAATTAACTTCAATATATCATCTCTCATTATTTTGCCGTTATGCCCACTACCAATTACATTTTCAAGATTAATATCATATTCTTTAGCTATTTTGGCGGCAAGCGGTGATATGTGAATTCTTTTTTCATAATTAAAAATTTCTACATCTTCTTTGTGAACCCTGCCTTTAGCTCCACTGCCCTGAACTTTGAAAAGATCCACTCCAAGCTTTTTAGCTAGATTTCTTGCAGCAGGTGTGGCTCTCAATTTATCATTTTCCATATTTTCACCCTCTATTATTGTTTATTCATTACTTTATAAATTGCATTTATAATTTTTTCCACGCTTGGTACTATAGCCGTTTCAAGAGTATGGTTGTAAGGAACCGGAACATCTTCAGAAGCCAATCTCACAATAGGACTGTCAAGAAAATCAAAAGCATCGCTTTCTGAAATCATTGCCGATATTTCTCCAATAAAACCATTTGTCTTATGGGCATCATTTACAAGAATAACTTTGCCTGTTTTTTTTACAGAATTCAATATCAGCTCCTTATCCAGCGGAATTAATGTTCTCGGATCCACTACTTCTACATTTATTCCATCTTTCTCTACTTCTTCTGCCGCTTTTATAACTCTTTCCAGCATTCTTCCATATGTTACGATTGTTATGTCAGTTCCTTCCTTTTTTATTTCTCCTTTTCCTAAAGGAATTATAAAATCAGGATCAATAGGAACTTCTCCCTTCATATTATACTGTGCCTTATATTCAAGGAAAATCACAGGATTATTATCTCTTATCGCTGATTTCAAAAGTCCCTTTACATCTGCCGGTGTCCCAGGTGCCACTACTTTAAGTCCCGGTATATTGCAAAACCATGATTCCAGTGATTGGGAATGTTGTGCTGCAGATCCTACTCCCGAACCTGCTGCACATCTGAATGTTACAGGAACTTGCCCTTTTCCTCCAAACATGTATCTTGTTTTTGCTGCCTGATTTACTATATTGTCCATCATATATACTATAAAATCCATAAATGTCACATCAACAATTGGTCTTAATCCTGTCATGGCAGCTCCTATTGCTGTTCCTGAAATTGCTGATTCTGAAATAGGAGTATCCTTTATTCTTTCAGATCCAAATTCTTCCAGCATTCCTACTGATGTACCGAAATCTCCCCCAAATATTCCGACATCTTCCCCTATCAAAAATACATTTTCATCTCTTCTCATTTCTTCTGACATTGCTGTTATAATTGCTTCCTTTACAGTCATCAATTTTGTCTGATTACTCATTTTATCTTTCTTCCTCCTTTGTAATCTCTAAATTATTTCAGTTTCTTTTAAATTAAAGTTTATTTAAGTGAATCCAATACTATTAATATATTAGTCTGCATAGATATCTTCAAAAGCTGATTCTATTGAAGGTTCTGGACTATTTTTAGCAAATTCTACTGCATCTTCTATTTTCTTTTTCGATTTTTCTTCTATTTCACTAAGTTCCTCTTTTGTAGCTATTTTATTTTCAATTAGATATTTTTCGAACTTAAGAAGAGGATCTTTTTTCTTCCAGCTGTCTACTTCTTCTTTTGTCCTATATTTTCCAGGATCTGAACTGGAATGTCCAAACCATCTGTAAGTGATACTTTCAACCAACACTGGACCATTTCCCGCTCTTACATGCTCAACTGCTTTTTTAAATGTTTCATATACTGCAATTACATCATTTCCATCTTCAATAAAATATCCCGGAACTCCATAAGCTGAAGCTCTTTCATATATATGTTCAACTTTCATTACATTATTTATTGAAGTACTTATTCCATATCCATTATTTATTGAATAAAAAATAACCGGAATATTCCATACTGCAGCCAGATTCAATGCTTCATGAAAACTTCCTTCATTTGTAGCTCCATCCCCAAAGAAACATACTACTATCTTACCTGTTTTCTTCACTTTCTGTGTGTATCCTGCTCCTACTGCTATTCCATGTCCTCCCCCAACAATTCCGTTTGCTCCCAAATTTCCATTTTCAAGATCGGCAATATGCATGGAACCACCTTTTCCTTTACATATTCCTGTTGCTTTTCCCATTATTTCCGCCATCATTTCATTCAGGTTTACACCTTTTGCAATTACCTGTCCATGACCTCTATGATTGGAAGTTATAAGATCATCAGGATTTAATGCTGTCATAGCACCTACATTTGCTGCTTCTTCACCTACAGATAAATGTGTCATTCCAGGCACCATTCCTCTTTTAACAATCTGATTTACCTTTAAGTCAAAATTTCTGATATTTTCCATTGCTTCATACATATTCAGTAGTCTATTCTTAGATAATTCCATTTTTTCC
>CAJPML010000107.1 GCA_905371725.1 Leptotrichia sp. oral taxon 215 | reverse complement strand
AGGCTCTCCAAAATGTTTTATTATTTTACCCTTGAAAAATTGTGAAACCTGAAGTTCCATTAATTCAGCAAACAGATATTCACTTTCATAATGGCCTATATCTATAAGTATACCACCTTCTTCCAATGTATCAAGTGCTTCATGATATCGTAAATCTCCTGTTAAAAAAACATCTATATTTTCTTTTACACTATGCATAAAAGAACTTCCTCCACCTGTAACAAGTCCTATCTTACGAATTTTTCTATTTTCTCCAACATATCTTACAAAATCAAGTCCGAGTTTTTCTTTTATTACTTCAATTAAATCCAATAATTCCATTTCATAATCAAGAACTTTTATTCTGACAGTTCCGCCTTTTACATGTTCATTTCTATGTTTTATAAAATTATAGTCTTCATATTCAAATTCATTGTATATCTCTACTTTTCCATTTAAGTCAAGTTTATAAAAAATATAATCATTTAAGCCATTTATCCCAAAATCTACATTTGTATGGCCAGAATAAACTGCTATCTTATTTTCAATAATTTTTAACATTTTTCTGCCATGTACAGTTTCACTTGTAATCCTTTTTAATCCGCTAAAGATGAAAGGATGGTGTGATATTATTAAATCTACTTTTCCTTTTATCGCTTTATCTACAACCTCTTCTGTAATATCAAGGCATAAAAGTATCGTATTCACTTCTGAATTTTCATGTCCTATAAGAAGACCAACATTATCCCAGTCTTCTGCCAGTTTTGAATTGTAAATTGCCTGTAATTCTCCTACTATATCCTTTAGCTGCATTTTTTCCCATAAGATAAGTATCACCGGATATTTATTTATGGTTCCTCCTTTCTTTATGATGATTTCTATTAATTCACTGTATAATCTGCTTTTTCACTGTTCTTCATAAATTCATTTTTTAACAGATCAATTGACAGCTTATTTAACGCCTTTTCCTTAAGTATATTTACATTGTGCTTTGCTATATTAAGTGCTTTTGCAATTTCGTTTTCTGAATAGATTTTATCATCAAGTCCATAAAACATAACTAAGATTCTTTCATCAATATAGCTCAGCTTTTTAGGAATATTTTCTAGTATATATAACTGTGTTATTTTATTTGCTTTTTCAAATATCTGATCACTCTCTATTAATTCATCCGGTTCTACATTATCAAATAATTTTTCCAACTTTTCGATATATTCCTTTGTTACATTCATCTGTTTACTTATTTCATCTACTGTATGCCCCAATTCCTTGTCTACTTTAATTTTCAGATATAACATATAGGAAAGTTCTGAAGCTTTTATATCCTTTAAAAGATCTTTTTGAAATTCCAGTATGTATTTCACTGCAAAATTTTTAATGAAAAAGTCCATTTCTTCAGTCATTAAAGATATTTTCTCATAATAATTTAAAGCTGTTATTACTCCTAAAGTTGCTTCCTGTACCATATCTAAAAATGAAAAACCATATTTGGAATAAAGGAGACTTTCTCTCACAGCAATTTTTAAATATCTTTCTACCATTTCAGTCCTATTTTCATCTGTTATTACAGTTTTCTCAGATTTTTTTGCCATCTCCTCATTTTTTTCCTTTACATTCTCAAGATATGATTTTATAGTTTCCTTTTCCTCAACATAATAATTTTCATCTTCCAAAACAATAAAATCATTCCCATCGACTGATGTCCTCACTTCTGGAATGTTATCCTGATAAACAAATTTTAAAAATTCAAAAAATTCATCATCTGAGAGAGTATTATTTTCGATTATTTTTTCAAAGCTGAAACTTCCCTTTTTTCTTATATCTTCAACTATTCTTTCTATCATTTCTTTCCCCTTGTTTTATCTATTTATTATTAAAGGAGCCAATTTTTACTTAGCTCCTGTAATCTTCCAATTTCTTTCTTCTACTTGGATGTCTTAATTTTCTCAATGCCTTTACTTCTATCTGTCTAATACGTTCCCTAGTGACATTAAAGATTTTTCCAACTTCTTCAAGTGTTTTTTGCGAACCGTCATCAAGACCATATCTATATCTTAGAACCATTTCTTCTCTTTCATTAAGAGTTTTCAACACTTCATCCAGCTGCTCTTTCAGTAGCACTCTTGTTGTGGCATCATAAGGATTAGCAAACTTGTCATCTTCAACAAAGTCTCCAAGTTCACTGTCTTCTTCACTTCCTACAGGTGTTTCCAGCGAAATCGGATCCTGATTCATTTCCAGAATATTTTTTACCTTATCCACAGGTATTTCAAGTTTTTTTGCCAGTTCTTCAGCAGTAGGTTCTTTTCCTGTTTCCTGAAGTATGATTCTGCTTTCCTTTTTTATTTTATTTATAGTTTCTATCATATGTACAGGTATTCTTATAGTTCTTCCCTGATCTGCTATTGCACGTGTAATAGCCTGTCTTATCCACCATGTAGCATATGTAGAAAACTTAAATCCTTTTTCATATTCAAATTTTTCTACAGCTTTCATTAATCCCATATTTCCTTCCTGAATTAAATCCAGCATTTTTAGCCCTCTGTTTGTATGCTTTTTAGCTATACTTACTACTAGCCTTAAATTTGACTCTATCAATTTCTGCTTTGCTTCTTCATCACCTTTTAGCACTCGCTGAGCATATTCTATTTCTTCATCATAACTAAGCAGAGGTATCTGACCTATTTCTCTCAGGTACATTTTAATAGGCTCATCTACATCCATGCTCTCTGCCATTTTTAACAAATCTGTCTGAAGGAGCTTGTCAACTTCTGATTCATCTATTTCGCTTTCAACAAATTCATCATCTATATCCATTTCAGAAACATCAATTTCTCCATTTTCCATTTCTTCAAGTATTTCTGCACTTTCCATCAGATCCTGCTTATCTTTTAATGTATCTACTATCTGAACTCCGACATCTATCAGTTTTCTTATTAGTTTTTCTGTTTTTTCAACAGAAAATTCATCTGATAGAACTAAATTAATCTCTTCATAGCTGACAATTTTGTCTTCTTTAGCTTTTTTTATAAAATTAGCAAGGTTACTTCTTAGGTTTTCATTTTTCTCAGACATAATCTGATCTCCTTATCAACTTAAATTCTTTATACATTTCTTCTATTTCCTCAATGTTATGAATTATTTTCAATTCGGATTCCAACCGTCTTAAAATTACATACATTTTATCTTTTCTGTCAATAATTTCACGCATATGATCAATTTCTCTTAAAAACCATCCTACAAAAATATCTTTATAATGCCTTCTTTCATTTTCTATGTCCGCTTCCGCTTTCAACTTCATAGTTGTTATTAATTCCCTCTCTTCTTCCTCCAATGTCAGGCTATCTAGCTTTGATATTTCAAAGTTTATTGTTTTTAATTTTTCCATAATATCTTTGTATATAACATTTTCAAATACTTTGTCATCAAACTTTTCACAATGTTTCTGTATTTCTGAAGAAAGATTATTTTTATACTTCAATAGAAATTTTAAAGTTTCTATTTCAAGGGGATTATAAAATTCATCTTTTTTTGCTTTGCTTACAACTTTTTCTTCTTTTTTCAAATATTTTTTATACTTCTTTTGAGTAAGGGAAAAATTACCAAGTTCTCCCATAAGAACTTCCTTATCTATTCCCAATTCAACAGAAAGTTTACTTATATACAGATTTTTTTCTGTATTATTTGTTACATTGGCAAAAAAACTTCTGAATTTTTCAATCATTTTTCTTTTTCCTGTTATTTCATTTAAATTCAGATTTTTAGAAAATCCATCAAACAGATAATCAAAAATTCCCTTTGATGTTTTTAATATTTCTAAAAAGTTTTTTCTACCGTATTTTCTCAAATATTCATCCGGATCTTTTACTTCCCCTTCTATTGATAGACAGCGAATATTAAAGTCATCTTTTTTCAGAATATTTGCAGCTTTCAGTACTGCTTCCCTACCTGCACTGTCGTTATCATAGGCAATTATTATATTATTTGTATACTTTTTTAAAAGCTTTGCCTGTCCTTCTGTAAAAGATGTTCCTAGACTGGCTACTGCATTAGGAAAATTATTTTTATGAGCTGATAATACGTCCAAATAACCTTCCATCAATATAGCAAGTCCTTTTTTCTTTATGTTTTCTCCTCTGTTGTATAACCCAAACAGTTCATTTCCTTTTTTAAAGATTTTAGAATCTGGAGAATTCAGATATTTTGGAGAATTACTGTCATTTATAATAATTCTTCCTCCAAATCCCACAGGTTTCATTGCTTCATTGTATATTGGAAACATAATTCTGTTTCTGAAATAGTCAAAAATATTTCCTTTATCATTTTTTCTTATAAGTCCTAATTCCAGCATATCCTCTTCTGAATATCCCTTTTCCTTGAGTGCATTTAACAGATTATCCCATGTATCAAATGAAAATCCTATTCCGTATTTTTTTATTTCTTCCAGTGAAAATCCTCGATTTTCCATATATTTTAATGCCTGTTCTGATTTCAGTATATTTTTACTGAAAATTTCCTGAGCCTCTCTCATTATTTCGTAGTATTTTTCATTCTGGAATGAACTTTTTTTACTTATATTCAATTTTCTTATGGGTACATTATATTTTACAGATAATTCTTCTACAGCCTCATAAAAAGTAATGTTATTTATTCTCATGTAAAAGGATATAACATTTCCACCTATTCCTGAACTAAAATCCTTAAATATATTTTTTGTGGGACTAACAGTAAAAGAAGGTGTCCTTTCTTCCTTGAAAGGAGAGAAACCTTTATAATTTGCACCTGCCTTCTTTAGTGTAACATATTCACCTATGACCTGTACTATATCTAGATTTTCAATAAATTTCTCTATCTCCTCTTTTTTATACATAAATCACCTCAATTATCATGTCCCACTATAAGTATATTTAAGGATTTTAGTTCAGGAATAGGTGGAAATG
>CAJPML010000106.1 GCA_905371725.1 Leptotrichia sp. oral taxon 215 | reverse complement strand
CTAAATAATAATGATAAATAAGAATTTATCTAATAAAGTAAGATTTTATGGAAAAATAGCAAGGATAGCGGCAATAGTTATGATGATTTCTGTTTTTACCGTTTCCTGCGGAAAAAAGAAGGAACAGAAAAAGGAGGAAAACTTGCGTCCTGTCAAGGTACAAACTATAGGAGAAAATTCAATGTCGTTAGGATACACAGTCAGTGGAACTATAAAGGGAATTGAGGAAGTACCTTATACAGCCACTTCTTCAGGAGAAATAGTTGTAATAAATGCTAAAAATGGAGATAGTGTAAGTGCAGGGCAAGTAATTGTGGCAATTGACAATCAAGCTGCTAGATCACATGTAAGAAGTGCAACTTCAAATGTAAATACTGCTTCATCAAATATTAATTCGGCTGCGGCTGCGGCTGAGGAAGCCAGAATAAATTATGAAAAATATAAAATGCTTTATAATAAGAGATTAGTAACAGAAACAGATTATCTTAGAGCAAAAACTAATTATGATTCTGCAAGGGCACAGTTAAATGCTTCGAAAAACAGTTTAAGTTCAGCACAGGCGGAACTTGATTCAGCAAACGACACAAACAGAAAATCTGTAATAAAAACAAATATAAATGGAGTAATAGCAAACATGAAGTTAGAGCTTCATCAGCAGGCTGCATTGGGAAGTGCACTGTTTACTGTGGTAAATGAATCTGAAATGGTACTGGAAGTAGGAGTTTCGCCTCAGATAGTAGGGAAAATACAGGTAGGATCAACAGCAAAAGTAAAAATAGATGAACTAAATAAGGAAATAGACGGAGAAATATATGAAATATCGGGAGCTGCACAAAATGCAACAAGACAGTTTTTAGTAAAAATAAAAATGCAAAATCCTGATAGGGAACTGAAAAGTGGAATGTATGGAACAGCAAGTATTGATACAGGTGCGGAAGAAGGTGTCGTAATTCCTAAGGAATCAATAGTTGTAAGAGGAGTAGAACAGATTGTATATATAATAAAAGATGGGAAAGCAGTAGCAATACCTATAAAAATAGTTAATCAGAATGAAACATATGCAGCTGTCACAGGAGAAGGTCTTGCAGTTGGGTCAGAACTTGTTGTTGATGGACAGAATGTCGTTCAAGATGGAGAAAAAGTAAAGAAAGTTAATTAGGAAAACCGGAAGGAAGGAGAAATAAAATGACAATAGCGGAGTTCGCAACCAAGAGGGTTGTTTCCACAACAATGATAATATTATTCATGATTTTTTCCGGTTATACGGCAATCAAGAACATGAAACAGGAGCTGATGCCAGATTTTAACTTTCCGTTTGTAGTTATTCAGACAAAATGGACTGGAGCAGTATCTGAAGATGTGGATACACAGATTACTAAAAAAGTGGAAGAAGTGGCACTGAATGTAGATGGAATAAAAAATATAACTACAACTTCTGCATATGGAACATCAGTAGTAATAGTGCAGTTTAACTTTGGAGCAGACAGTGATATAAAGAAAGTACAGATACAGTCAGAAATAGATAAGATAAAAAATAATCTGCCAAAAGATGCTGATGCCCCTGTAGTATCAGGATCAGGAGCTGTTTCAGGAAACAGTTCGATGGCATTGTTTATAACTTTGAAGGGAGCCGATGAAGCTACACTTACTTCATTTGTAAATGAGACAATGAAGCCAAGGTTACAAAGAAACAGAGGAATAGGGGAGATAGCAGTAACCGGGGGAACAGAAAGGGAAATAAAGGTTGAGCTTGATCCATATAAATTAAAAGCTTTCAATCTTTCAGCTCCTGAAATATATTCTAAAATACAGGCAGCAAATACAATAACCCCTGCGGGAACTGTAACTGACGGAGGAAAAAAATTCATACTGATGGTTTCAGGAGAAATAAAGTCCCTTGAGCAAGTGGAAAATATAATTCTGTCAAATAATGATGGACAGACTTTGAGACTAGCTGATATTGCCAAAGTAAGTTTTGGAACAAAAGAAAGGGAAACTTATACAAGGGTAAATGGTAAAAACTCAATAGGAGTAATAATAGAAAAAACAAAAGATGGAAATATTGTTGAAATAGCAAATACTGCAAAAAAACAGCTTGAAGAAATGAAACCATTATTTCCTAAAGGGGCAAGCTATGACCTTATTACAGATAACAGTGAAATGGTAAGGGATTCCATATCAAATGTTACAAGTAGTGGATTACAGGCTTTAATAATAGCGGCAATAGTTCTGCTTATATTTTTAAAGGATATAAGAGCATCGATATTTATATCGCTTTCGATACCTATTTCAGCGATGTTTACTCTATTCCTTTTAAACACACAGGGGATTTCGCTGAACTTGGTTTCACTTATGGGACTTGCCCTTGCGGTAGGATCGCTAGTGGATAACTCAGTTGTTACCCTTGACAATATATTTGATCATATGCAGGAATATAAGGAACCACCGAATGTAGCGGCAATACGTGGAACAAATGAGGTTATAATGCCAATGATAGCTTCGACTATGACATCAGTCTGTGTATTCCTTCCAATAGTTATATATGACGGATTTACAAAAGAAGTATTTAAGGGAATTGCACTTTCGATAATGTTTGCACTTGGAGCCTCGATAATTGTGGCAATGCTCTTTATTCCACTAGTTTCAAGTAGATTCCTGAATCTACAGAAAATACTTGACAATAAGGATAAGGCTAAACATTTTAATGCTTTTAGAGACTGGTATAAAGAAGTCATAGCAGCTTCCCTGAATAATAAATGGAAAATCTTTATCGGTACATTTATAGGATTTATAGCTACTATGGTAATTCTTGGACCAATGGTAAAAACTTCCTTTTTTCCTACGATTGACAATAAAAAATATTCTGTAGTCGCATCACTTGCAACAGGACTTGATCTGGAAAAATCATATGAAATAACTAAAAGAATAGAAGAGGCGGTAAAGAGTGATAAAAATACGAAGAGCTTCTATTCAATTTCAAGAACAGATGCAGCCATAGTCAATGTGGATGTTAAGAAGGGCACATTTAAAGCTATGGATAGAATAAGAGAGAAACTGAAGGATATTCCTGATGTAAATCTTACAGTACTTGCTGATGAAACAACAAGTGCAAATGCAACTAAGGATTATTCCTTCCAAATAGAAGGAGATAATGCAGATGAGTTAAATAGAATTGCAAATTCAATTATAGCTGATATAAAAAAAGAAAACTGGATGAAGGATGTAAAATCTTCAACTGAAGGGGGATATCCTCAGGCAAAACTTGAAGTAAACAGGGTAAAGGCTGAAAGTTATGGAATAAACGTAACAAATTTGACAACAATGCTTAATATGACAGTATTGGGTGTAGCACCTATAGAAGTTTCAGAAGGGACTGAAAGACTTGATGTAACATTGCAGTTTGAGGAACAGTACAGAAATTCACTTGAAAAAATACTGAATCTGGAAGTAAAAACTTCCAGTGGGACATATGTAAGAATAGGAGACATAGCTACACTTTCAAATGTGGAAGGTGCTTCAACAATAACAAAATATAATGGTTCAAGAACAGTTACTGTAGGATTTAACCTTGACAGTTCAAAAGGATTTAATGATGCTGCAAAATTTATTGATGCTTCATTTAAGAAAACAAATCCTGCAGAAGGATATGTACTTGCTACTGCAGGTGCTGCAAGAAACCAACAGGATATGGGTGGAGAGATGTCACGGGCTTTAGGACTTTCTATTGTACTTATATATGTAGTATTGGCAGTACAGCTTGAATCATTTATATTGCCTTTCGTAATAATGACATCCTTGCCATTGTCAATAATAGGAGTTATAATCGGAATGGTTGTAACACGTGTACAGCTGAGCATGTTTGTCATGATAGGTATAATAATGCTTATGGGAATGGTTGTTAATAATGCCATCGTGCTTCTTGACTTCGTTGCAAGTATGCGTCACAAAGGAGTGCCTATAAGGGAAGCCCTTATAGAATCCGGTGGTTCGAGACTGCGTCCGATACTTATGACTACACTTACAACTGTACTTGGTTGGATACCTATGGCGCTTGCTATAGGTGGAGGAAGTGCAGGATACTATCAGGGAATGGCCATAGCCGTAATGTTTGGATTGTCATTCTCAACATTGCTGACACTTATATTTATTCCAGTGTTTTATTTGATAGTTGAAGAAGCAAAGGAAAAGAGAGCCGAAAAAAAGAAAGCAAAACAAAAAGCCCAAACAGCATAAAATGAGGTATAATATAGTGAAATAATTTTTAGGAGGATGGTAGG
This sequence comes from Leptotrichia sp. oral taxon 215, assembly GCA_905371725.1. Classification (GTDB taxonomy): domain Bacteria; phylum Fusobacteriota; class Fusobacteriia; order Fusobacteriales; family Leptotrichiaceae; genus Leptotrichia_A. The sequence continues at coordinate 690 of CAJPML010000106.1, read as the reverse complement.
TATGAAGAGGCTGGAAGTGTATTTTGACTCATTTTTTCTGGATAAGGTAAAAGAAGAGCTGAAAGAATATGGTTTAGAAAAATATGTGCTGATTCCTGAAGTTTTCAGTGACTGGGGAAAACATCTGAAGCATTTTAACAGTCATTTATGGCCAGGAACAGACAGTATTCTTATAGCCTATGTTGAAGATGAACAGGCAGAAGAAATTATGAGGGTCATAAAAAAAATGAAGATAGATGTAGGACATATGATATCTATGGGAGCAGTACTTATTCCTATAGACGATATGCTGCTGTAAAAAATGAAAAAATGATTGTATCAAATAGATTATCAGATAATGAATTAAAACAAATGTTAACACAATTATAAATAGACACTATAATTTTTATAAAATTAAGAACCCATAGTGGCAATGATTTACAGATTAAAAGCCTACAATGGCAATGATAAAGGGGGCTGTCTCATTAGACAGTCTCTTTGTTATAAATTTACTAATTTCACAAAAATCAGATTTATTATTAAAGAAGTACTGTTATGTTTTAAAAGTTAACTGTACTTATTTTTATTTTAGTCAACTGCAAGTTATTTTAATAATTAGATATTAACTTTTAGATGTACAAAAAATCTTAATCATATATTTTATAAGAGAAAAAGGCTTTAAGCATTGAAAAATAAGAGATGCAGGAGAAT
>CAJPML010000105.1 GCA_905371725.1 Leptotrichia sp. oral taxon 215 | reverse complement strand
CAGAGGGTCGTTGGTTCGAGTCCAACCGGGGACGCCATTTTTTTTTGCTTTTTTTATTTTAGTAAAGTAATCACAGCAACATGACTTTTCTGCTATTAGTTATTGTATAAAATAGAGTGTTGTTAATGTGTAAAAATAGGAAAATTTTATGCTTTAAGATAATTAATTATCATTAAAGTTAAATTTTTAAAATATGTAATTTTTGTAAAAATAACACAAAAAAATAGTTAGTAATAAATTAATATGAAGGTGAAAAATGAAAATAGGATTTATAGGTGCTGGAAATATGGGAAGTGCCATTATAAAAGGATTAATTAGATCAGAATCTCTTTCAGAAGTTGAGATAAATATATTTGATGTTGATGTGAAAAAGTCTGAAGAACTGTCTAAAGAATATGATGTCAAATCATTACAAAATGAGATTGAAGTTAGTGATATTAGTGATATTTTGATTTTGTCTGTAAAACCAAATATTTATAATTCTATATTGGAAAAAATAAAAGATAGAATAGGAGAAAGTAAGATAATTGTTACTATTGCTGCAGGGATTAATATTGAAAATATAGAAGAGATTGTGGGTAAGGATAAAAAAATAGTGAGATTAATGCCAAATACACCTGCACAGGTACTTGAAGGAATGACAGCAGTTGTTTTTAATAAAAATATAAATAAAGAAGAAAAAAGGATGATTTTTAAGATTTTGGATAGTTTTGGAAAAAGTATTGAAATAGAGGAAAAGTTGATGCATGTCTTTACAGGAATAGCTGGCTCACTACCAGCTTATGTTTATATGTTTATGGAAGCTCTTGCTGATGGTGGTGTTCTGGAAGGAATGCCGAGAGATAAGACATATCAAATAATAGCTCAGACTGTAAAAGGTTCTGCAGAAATGCTTCTCAAAACGGGAAAGCATCCTGGAGTATTAAAAGATGAAGTAACTTCTCCGTCAGGAACAACTATAGAAGCAATTAGAACTTTAGAGAATGGGAATTTTAGGGGAGTTGTAATGGAAGCTGTGAAATCATGTGTTGAGAAGTCAAAACAAATGAGTGGAGAAAAATAGAAAAGAAAAATTGTGACGAAAAAAGATATAATATTATTATCTAATAAAGTAATTAAATAAAATTTTTGATTTAATAGTTATCAAAAATACAAAGAAATGAAGAAGGAAAATAAGAAATTTAGTTTTTTATGTCTCTTATGAATTGCCTCTTCATTTTTTTCTGCTTATTTGATATAATAATTATTATCTAGAAATATTTAGAATGATTTTGCTTTTACAGTTGTACATAAAAATATAATGTATATTATAGCAAATAAGTATCGTATTTTATCTAGTAATTATTTATTATATTCTTTGAGTTATAGTTTTTATTTTAATGTAGAAAACATTGCAAAAACAAAATTAGATGTTTTTTATTATAGATTGTTTTTGATTTTTGTGAATATATAATAATTTTTAGGAGGTTCAGTAATGAAAAGTATTAAGGAAGATTTTTCTTTGATGGCAATTTTGCTAATACCGGTGGCAGTCGCTATTAATTTTACAGGATTTGGTATTGTGAAACTTTTACAGCTTCCAATATTTTTGGATTCTATTGGAACTGTTTTTATAAGTTTAATTGCAGGTCCATGGATTGGGATAACAACAGCAGTTATAACTAGTTTGATTACAGGTAGTTTTTCGCCAGAATATTTTGCTTTTATGCCAGTTTCTATAACTATGGCTTTTTGTATGGGTATTTTAGCGAGATTTAAATTTAAGAATATGATTGTTAAAACTATTGTTTGTGCATTTTCTCTTGTAGCAATTGCAATATTGGTATCTGCTCCGATAATAGTATATGTCTATGGTGGAAATACAGGAAACGCGACAGCTGGAATAACTGCTTTTTTCCTTGCAACAGGAAGTAATATATGGAATGCAGTTTTCAGTACAAATCTTATTACTGAAACAACAGATAAGATTATAACTGCTATAGTTGCTATGGCTATAATAAAAGCTATGTCAGCTAGATATTTAATTAAATTTAAATATGGTGAAAACTATATAAAATCTGATAAAAATGTCTAAAGTAGTGAGTTTAATATTTTAGATTCTGATTTTAAAATAACCTAATATGACAATATTAATATCAGTATTGTAGTTTCAAAAGATATCTTGTAAAAAACAGGAGAATTTTTATATGACAAAAAATGATATGAAAAAACTTTATCCAATAACAAAACTATTTATATGTCTAGCTTTACTTTTTTCTTTATTTATAATTTCAAGTTATATTTATAATTATTGTATGGCTATAATTTGTGGAGTGATTGCATTTGGTTTTGGAGTCAGTTTGAAAACTTATGCAAAGAGGATATTTTTTAGTTTATTTTGGCTTTTAATAGCTATTTTTATTATCCAGAGTATATTTCTGCCTTCTGGAGAAGTTTTATTAAAAATTGGAATTATTTCAGTTTATAAGGAAGGACTTTTTAAAGCAATAATTTTAACGTCAAGAATAACAGCATTTGTATCAATATTAACTTTACTTATATTGATAACTCCGGCTAAAGATTTTACAATCGCACTGGAAAAAAAGGGTCTTAATCCAAAAGCGGCATTTATTTTACTGCTGTCGCTACAGATGATACCGGAAATGAAGAAACAGGCTAATGTAATAATGAATTCTCAGAAATCCAGAGGAGTTGAAACGGAAGGAAATATTCTGGTCAGGGCAAAAGCATTGATTCCAGTTTTTATACCATTAGTACTCTCATCTATAGTTAACACGGAAGAAAAGGCAATTACACTGGAAGCCAGGGGATTTTCAATTGGAGAAAAGAGAACAATACTGGATGACATAAAAGAAACGGAATATGATAAAAAAGTAAAGATTTTTCTTATGGTTTTCTTAATTCTATGTATTATCTGGAGGGTTTATGTGCTATTTTAAATTGGAAAATGTAAGTTATAAATATCCGTTGGAAGATAGGGAAATATTGAAAAATATAAATCTAGATATAAAAAAAGGTGAATTCTGGGCTGTTATTGGTAAAAATGGTAGCGGTAAGACAACACTTTGTAATGTACTAAGAAGATTCGTTCCTGATTTTTATAAGGGAGAGCTTACAGGAAAAATAATTTTAGAAAATAAGGAGCTGAAAGATTATTCTGCAAAGGAAATTGTCCAGAAGGTAGGTTTTGTTTTTCAGAATCCTTTTACCCAGATAAGCGGTGTTAAGGAAACTGTTTTTGAAGAAATTGCTTTTGGACTTGAAAACCTTGCTCTAGATGCAGAATATATACGGAAAAGAGTTGACGAAACACTTAAATTGCTTCATATAGAGGGACTAAGAGACAAGAATCCATATGAACTTTCAGGAGGTCAGGGACAGAAGGTTGCACTAGCTTCGATAATTGCCATGGATCCTGAAATTATGGTAATTGATGAACCTACTTCACAGTTAGATCCGAAAGGAACAGAAGAAATATTCGAAATAATTAATATACTTAAAAAAGAAGGAAAAACTATCATACTTGTGGAACATAAGCTGGAGCTAATAGCTGAGTATGCTGAAAAAGTTGTGGTACTGGATGAAGGAGAAATAATTTTATCCGGAAATACAGAAGATATATTAAAAAATAAGATATTAATGGAAAAAGAAATTGGAATTCCACAGTATACGGCTCTTGCCTATGAATTGATGAAAGAAAATAAAATTCAGCTAAAAAAAATTCCTATAACAAAAAAGATGGCAGTAGAAGTTTTTTCATCAGAGAAATTTTCTGCAGAAGATTCTAAAATAGAGAAGACTGTCTCTCAGGAGGAGGAAAAATGAGTTTTGTAAATATAAACAGTGTAAGTTTTACTTATCCTGATGGAACTGTTGCCATTGACAATATTTCTCTTAGTATAGAAAAAGGAGAGAAAGTTGCAATAGTAGGTCAGAATGGTGCAGGAAAAACTACAGCTGTAAAAATGATGAACGGTCTTTTAAAACCTACTTCAGGGGATATTGTTATAGATGACTGGAATACAAAGGACTATACTGTTGCTAAAATGAGCAGGAAAGTAGGTTATGTATTTCAGAATCCTATGGATCAGATTTTTCATAATAATGTACACGATGAAATTGAATTTGGACCAAAAAAAATAGGATATTCTGAAAGTGAAAGAAAAAAATTGATTGAGACAGCTCTGGAATTGACAGAATTAAGTGCATTTTCAAAGGAAAATCCTTACAATCTTCCTTATTCAATAAGAAAATTTGTCACTATTGCTTCAATTATAGCTATGGATACAGATGTCATTATAATGGATGAGCCTACAGCAGGCCAGGATAAAAATTTTAAATAATCTTATAAAAAAACTTTCAGAAAAAGGAAAAACAATAATTACAATTACACATGACATGGAATTTGTCATTAATAATTTTGACAGGGTTGTAGTTATGGCAAATAAAAAAATAATAGAAGACGGAGATAAGAGAAAAATATTCTGGAATGAAGAAGTTCTGAAACAGAGCAAAATAAAACAGCCGTATATAAGTGAACTGGCTAAAGAACTGTCAATGAAAGGAAATGTCCTTTCAATAGATGAGTTTATAAATGAATTTAAAAAATAGAAATAAATGAACTTAATTGTTAGATGTAAAAAAGTACATAGAATGTAAAAATAGAAAGGGAGAATGCGTTATCCCGGGAAATATAAAACGTAAATCAATGTATTAAGGAAATGGGATGGAAAAAAAACATTTTGAGGGATTTGAAGGATTGAAAGTACCTTATTTGTTCTTTGAATCAGAACGTGGAGAAAAATTTAAAAATAATATTGTAATATTTCATGGAGTGACTGAACCGATAGACAGATATGAAGAATTTGGAAAATTTCTGGCTGCAAATGGATATAATGTTTTTGTACCTGAAATTAGAGGACACGGAGAACTGAAAAATTCAGAAATATGTGAATTTGGTAAAGAGGGTATAAAGGC
>CAJPML010000104.1 GCA_905371725.1 Leptotrichia sp. oral taxon 215 | reverse complement strand
ATATTTATATTTTTAAAATCATTCTTAATATTCCCAGAATTAAAAGATGAACTGGATAAAAACAGTAATTTAACATTTTACTCTGTTTTCCACGTTTCCCATTATATGTAAGTATCAGACCAAATCCAAGTAATGACCAGAATTCCTTAAAAATTGAGAGATATCCAAAAAATATTGCAAATACAGGTTTATCATAGAAAGTATAAAAGAAATATCCAATCATAATTGCATGATACTCATAATCCATTCCTGTAACCATTGATATAATGCACATTATTCCAACAATTACAGATGAAAGAGAATACCAGATATATTTAGGAAATTTCTGCATCTTTAATTTTAAAGTATCTATAATCCATATTGTTATCAGCATTAAAGCCAGAGTAAACATTACATTATTGGAATTTGGCTCAAAAAACACGCTTGACTGGAACATATCAAACGGAATTTCAGAAATTATTCCAAAAAATACGAGGTAGAAGAGATATTTTTTTCTGTTTCCTGTCTTAAAGAACCCTTCCACAAGAAAGAAGGCAAACAGTGGAAATGCTATCCTTCCTAAAATGTCAAATACATCACTTATACGCTGTAAGATTCCTTCACCACTCAGAAAAGGGTATATCAGCGCTTTATTTACATGATCCATGAGCATTGATGAAAAGGCAATATATTTTAACTGTGCACCTGAAAATATACGCAGTTTATCCCATTTTCCATTACTTTTATCCATTATCTGCCAATTCCTTTCAGTTTATTATTATAGGCTGTATAGATTTTGAAAGATTACCAGGATACTGATTATTCTAAATCTTCTCCGTTACTTGCTATTACTTTTTTATACCAGTCGAAGCTCTTCTTTTTACTTCTTTTTAAAGTTCCGTTTCCATCATTGTCCCTGTCTACATAGATAAATCCATAACGTTTTTTCATTTCACCCGTTTCTGCACTTACAAGATCGATAGGCCCCCATGTTGTATATCCGAGCAGATCTACTCCATCAAGGACAACTGCATCTCGCATTGCCTTTATATGTGCCCTCAGGTAATCTATCCTGTAATCATCTTCAACATAACCATTTTCATCAGGAATGTCAACTGCTCCAAGACCATTTTCCACAACAAAAAGGGGTTTCTGATATCTGTCATAGATTTCATTTATTGTAGTCCTGAATCCTAGAGGATCAAGTCCCCAGCCCCATTCAGTCACTTCAATATATGGATTTCTCATTGATTCCAGAAGGTTTCCTTCTCCAAGCTTATCAGCTTCAGCTGAAATACAACGTGTCGTATAATATGAAAAACTTACAAAATCTACCGTATTTTCCTTTAATATTTTTTTATCTTCTTCTGTTATATCTATTTTCAGGTTATTTCTTTCAAGGAATTTAAGGGCATAGGAAGGATAATATCCCCTGACCTGCACATCAATAAAAAAATAATTTTCCCTGTCCTTCTCAAGTGCAGTCCACACATCTTCAGGCTTTGCAGCGAGAGGATAAAACTTTCCTGCTGCAAGCATACATCCAATTTTATTTTCAGGGTCAATTTCATGACCGATTTTTGTAGCCCATGCACTTGCCACCAGTTCATTGTGTGCCGCAGTATATAGAACCTGCTTTCTGTCCTCGCTTTCTTCAAAGACAATGCCTGCTCCCATAAACGGAGCATGCAGAAGAATATTTATTTCATTGAATGTGAGCCAGTATTTTACAAGTCCCTTATATCTTCTGAATATCACTTCACATAATTTCTTATAAAAATCAATTATTTTACGGTTTCTCCAGCCGCCATATTCCTTTATGAGATGTATCGGAAAATCAAAGTGAGTTATTGTTACCAGAGGTTCTATCTCATATTTACGGCATTCCTTAAAAATATCTTCATAAAACTGCAAACCTTTTTCATTTGGTGTTTTTTCATCTCCTTTAGGAAATACCCTTGTCCAAGCGATGGACATCCTATATGTTTTAAAGCCCATTTCTGCAAACAGTTTAATATCTTCCTTATATCTGTGATAAAAGTCTATCGCTCCCTTTGCCGGATAAAAATATCCATCTTCAAAATCAAGCATTTTTCTTTCGCCTGTAATTACTGAAGCCCTTGCTTCCCCAACTGGAGATAAATCCACATTGGCAAGTCCTCTTCCATCTTCATCATATGCCCCTTCAAGCTGATTGGCGGCTGTAGCTCCACCCCATAGAAAATCCTTTCTGAATCCCATACCGTTTCCTCCTCATATTAATTAATATAGTAACTGTCCTGACCTTCTGTTATTCTGACTGCTGTTCCGACGAACAATTTTTACATATTTTTTATGATTCTCACTTTAATTTTTCCAGCATTTTCTGTGAAGGATTTATTATTTCCATTTCAGATTTCTTCCTGATTTCATTTTCAATATATGGAAAATGAGTACATCCAAAAAGAATTGCCTCATTTCCTAAGTTCTTAAGATACTCTGCAAGTTTGCCAAAATGAAATTTTTCTGCGATTACCTCAGGCAAAGTACCCTTTTCTATTTCCTTTACTATTTCAAGAAATGTCATCCCTGTTATGTTAATATTGCTATTGCCTTTGAACATGGCATTTTCTATTCCGGCAAGTCCCTGCGCATTTGCGGCAAATACAGCTATCTTTTTATACTTATCAGCTATTTCTCTATATATCTGCATGGGAGTAACTATATTTATATCATTTTGCTTTTGCAGTTTTTCAAAATCCACTGCTCCGCTTAACGAATTACAATATACAAAAAGTACATTGCAGTCAGCCTTTTTTATGTTGTCTATATGACCGTTTATTACCTTTTCCTTATACTCTGTTTCTGAAGTCTGAAATATTGTCTGTTTTACAGGATTTTCAGATACCGGTATTCTTATTATTTCATTTTCAGAAAATCCATTTTTTTCAAGAAGAACAGCTCCCATATTTGTATCTATGGGAGTGCCTGCCATTACTGCTATTTTCAAAGTTTCACCTCAAAATTTTCTCAATTTTTCTATCGGAAATCTCCATTCAGGGGTTTCAAGTACAGTCTTTCCTTTAAGTGAATACCATACTCCCATATCTCCGTCTGCAGGATTAATCAAAATCTGTGTCTGCTGTGCCGGCATGTATGACTGTGCAAGCATGAATATCTTTTCCCCTTTGTCATTTTCAGCCATATCCACAATAATTACAGCATGCCCGGGACTTCCTCCCATGATAAATACGTCTCCTATTTTCATATTTTCCAGAGACTGAGGTTTCATTTCCTTTTCCATGGACAATGTACCTGCATATCCAAATACAATATTCATGAAACTTCTGAAATCTTTATAAGTATTTGACGGAGAAGTCTTCTTATAGTAGGAGCCTTTTCCATTCGGGTTTATTCTGTATCCCTGTATCCATTTACTGTACTGTGCATTAAATCCTGAAACAAAATTAAAATTAATTTTATCATACTCCTTCTTCTGATAAAAATATTCTGCCCTTATGAGCATTATGGCATCTGCACACTGATGCAAATCCCTGTCTCCTATTTCCACATCAATTACACTGTCATATACCCCTTCGCTTCTTTTGGCCTGTCCATTATAATACAGTGCTTTTTCTCCGTAAGGCTTCAATTTCTGTTTTCTCAGAAAATCTGCAAAGCTTCCATTTTCGACAGCAACTCTTTTGTAACCGGCAGGAACATTATATCGTGTTTCTATAGTCATCCCATCTGGATTCACAGCCTGTGTTGAATTTACCGTTTTAGAATTATTTCCAGTTTTCCCTGTCACGCTGTTCACACTTTTAGTATTATCTAATTTAGAATTTCCTGAATTCCCATTTTTAGGATTTCCACCACACGACATCTGTAACATGATAAAACCGGCTATTACAATGTATTTAATCAGCTTTTTCTTATACAAAACCATAATCAAAAAATCCTCCCTGATTTTATTACTGATTTTTTTAATCAGATTTAAAAACTTGCTGTCATCATATAGACAGCTCATGTTCTGTTATGAAATATTAATTTTTCTCTTTGTTCTTCTTATTTTTTTTCATGCATTTTTTTATAAAGGTCTATAAATTCCTTTACAAGATCCTTAAATAGTATTGCTCCCATCAGGTGATCCTGAGAATGAACCATTATAAGACCTACATCTATTTTCTCTCCACCTGCTTCCTTTACTATTAAATCAGTCTGTATTTCATGTGCTTTTATCATTTCATCACTTGCTTTTTTCATAAATTCTTCAGCTTCTTCAAATTTGCCTTCCTTTGCTGCAGCAAGTGCCTGATATGCAAGACTTTTACTTTCTCCTGCACGCCCTATAAGTGTCATTGCAATCATTTCCAAATCTAATTTTTCGTCCATGTTATTCCCTCCTGATTTTTTTAATTTTTCTCTTATCTTTTTATATCATATGCCTCGAAAGAAGTCAATTTTAAAAGCTATTATTTTATATTATTTATAAAAGTTGTAAAATAAAGTGTCACTATATGTAAAATAAAATAAGAACTATAAAAGTTTTCTATGGTATAATATTTCAAAAGAAATCCAATGAATTCTTAATTAAAATATTTAACAAATAACATAATAAGGAGGAACCTGTTAATGTTCAAATATTTAGAAAAAGAAGATTTTCTTAGTATGATGTTATTACCGGATATTGCTGCTCTTTTGTTTATAATGTCTAAATTTTTAATATTCTTGTTTTATCCTGAATTATTTTTAGTATTAATTCAGTATATTTTCATAAGACTCTTAATATTTTTGTTAACTTATTTTTTACTGTATGCAATTAATGAAACAGGAAAAAATGATGTTACAAAAAGAAGATTGAAAATAGTACTTCGTTATGCAATTTTTTATTTAAGCATAAGAGTTTTTGCATCTTCGCCATTATTTCTTATGTTTACTTAAACTGTTAATTTTTTATAGAATGTGAGGAAGTAAAATGAAAAAAAACTTTTATTTAATAGAGGCTTATATTTTAGGTCACATGGCTACTTTTATATTCAGTAAA
>CAJPML010000103.1 GCA_905371725.1 Leptotrichia sp. oral taxon 215 | reverse complement strand
CAACTATTGATTTTAACATTATCTGGAGATACTTCGCATGGGCAAATCAAACTTTAGCAGCAGTTTCATTATGGACTGCTACAGTATGGCTTGTTAAAAAAGGAAAACCATTTGTATTCGCATTAATTCCTTCCATATTTATGACAATGGTTGTTACAACTTACATTGTAATCGCTCCGGAAGGATTTGTAAGATTTTTCAAGGATGTACCTGTTCAAACTATTGAATTTTACGGTGTAGTAATTGCAAGTATAGTTACTGCTATCTGTACAGTATTATTATTTAGTTACAAACATCGTCTACAAAAAACTCCACAGGCTAAAAATTTACAAGCAGCAAAATAAGAGATTAAATAAATAAAAATACAGTCAAACAAGATTTCATTTAGAATTCTCTGCTTGACTGTTTTTATTTTACAACTATTTTTATTTTTAAGCTCTTTGTTAAGAATAGTTTAAATAATTACCAAATTGTCTTTTCCTAGTTTATCTTCTAAAATATATTTGATTTTCTCTCTTTAATCATCGAATTATATAAGGCTTCAAATAATGGTACCCTCGTTATTGCAGTTGTTCTTGATGAAAAAACTGTTTCATCCTGCAATGTTTTTATCTCTACAAGCCCTCCAAATGATTTTGCTAATTTAATTGGTTTTAATCTTTCCCATGGATGTATTTCTCCTTTTATTACCAATCCTTCCTTTTTTATTACCAATTTATTACTATTTTCTTCATATGCTTTTCTTGCTTCCTCCTGAAGCCTGTTAAGCGGAACAACTTTATCCCTCATTGCACGAAAAACTCTGTCTCTTCTTTTTCCAAAAAAATCTCTTTTTCTATAATCTTTTTTTATATCTTCTTCATCTCTCACATGAAAAATTTCTTCTCCACCAGAATTTATAATACTTTGTGAAGCTGGGATTTTTTCTAACAAATAATTTTTCAGAAGATCATGTATAGTTTTATCTGGAAATGCTATAGAAGGTATTGTTCTCCAATAATCTCTGTTATTTCTATAAGCAAGGAAATCACCTGAATGTGTAGTTATTATAAAATATTCCAGTGGTTTATAGTCTATATCTTCCTTTTCAGAACTGTATAAAAAGGAATTTTCCTTTAATTCCAAAGTTTTTATCCCGTTAAATAATATTGTCATCAGTATGGAGAAACAATAATATCCTGCAAACAATGTCACAAATATGAACCATTTAATTAACTGGGCTAATGCCAAAGCTACTAATCCTATAACAAGCCATTTCAATAAATTTTTATAAGTGACTGTACTGTATTTAATAAATACTTTTTCATTATCAGATATATCTACACAGTTTACAATTTTCTCAACTTTTTCATCTGATGTAAGTTTTTCTTCCCTGTTTTTTTCACTCTCAATATAATCCTTTTCTTTTTTCATAATTTCAAATTTTCAGAACTAACTTAAAAATGCTTTAAGATAGTTCATCTCCTTTCTTTGATTTTATTCCTATATTTCAGAATTTTATTACTGAATCAAAAATTATTTTTTACAGTTTCCTTTCCAGCTATTGATATTTTTCTAATTCTTCTGATTTTTCATCCCATTCTTCCATTTTTGACATTTCTTCCTGTTCAAGACTGTCAAACTGTTCCTGTATCTCCATTAATTTCCCAAGGTCATTACGCTTTCCTGCATCTTCATACTCCCTGTTCAGCTCTTCCCTTTTCAACGTAATTTTTTCCATCTCATCTTCCAGTTTCGATATATCTCTTTTCAATTTAGAAATCTTTTTATTCAGCTCCTTCTGCTCCTGATAGGAGAGCTTTTGTTCCTCTTTTATTTCAAGGTTCTCAGCTGTCCGGGAGGAAGATTTGGCATTTTTGAGACTTTCCTTGTAATCTTCATAATTTCCTTTAAATTTTGTAAGTCCATTTTCATCAAGATAATAAATAGTATTACATATGCTATCCAGAAAATGTCTGTTATGGGATACTACAAGCATTGTTCCATCAAAATTTTCAAGGGCATCTTCAAGTACTTCTATGGAATAAATATCGAGATGGTTTGTAGGCTCATCAAGCAGAAGGAAATTTGCCTTTTTCATATAAAGTTTCAGAAAAGAGACCCTGACTTTTTCTCCACCGCTTAATTTTTCAATTTTCTTTAATACATCTTCTCCTGAAAAGAGAAATCCGCCTGCAAGGCTTCGCAGATATTCTTCAGTCAAGTTAAGGGATACATTTATTTCCTGCAGTATATTGTTTACACCCGTCAGATCCTGATGATCCTGATCATAATATCCCATTTTTACTCTTGAGCCAAACTCAACTTCTCCTGCATCCTTTTCAAGCTTTCCTGCAATTATCTTAAGAAGTGTGGACTTTCCGATACCATTTTTCCCTATTATTCCTACTCTTTCTCCCTTGTAAAGGTTAAAGCTTATATTATTCAGAACTTTCTTATCTCCAAAAGTCTTTTCAATATTTTTTACCTTAAGTACATTATCTCCACTGATACCGTCTGTCTCAAACTTCAGTTTCATTCTATGAGGATTGAAAACAGGGTCATCCATTCTTTCAATTCTGTCAAGTATTTTCTGTCTCCCTTTTGCCTGTCTTGCTTTTATGCCTGCACGAAATCTGTCTATATATTCTTCCATTTTCCTTATTTTTTCCTGCTCTTTTTCATACCTTTTTATTTCACCTTTTAAAATCATTTCCTTCTGCAGTATAAATGAAGAAAAATTTCCATCATATTTATACAGTTTCCTGTTTTCTATCTCATATATCTTGTTACAGACATTATCAAGAAAAATTCTATCATGCGAAACAAGAAAAAATGCCTTATTGTATCTTTTCAGATAATCTTCAAGCCATTCAATTGATATCAAATCCAGATGGTTTGTAGGTTCATCAAGTATGAGCAGGTCAGGTTCAATTAAAAGAAGTTTTGCCAGTGATACCCTTGTCCGTTCTCCACCACTCAAATCTTTCAGATACAGATTATAATATTCATCTGTCAGCTCAAGTCCTGTAAGTATCTGCTTTATTTTATACTCTATTTCATAACCGTTTTTCGCTTCATAAAGAGAGGACAGCTCAGCAGAACGATTTATGAGCTTTTCAAGTTCTTCTCCTTCTGCCGTTCCCAGAAGCATATTTACCTTCTGTAAATTATTCCATATTTCCCTTTCTTCAGAAAAAACAGACATCATTTCCTCATATATCGTATTTTTTTCGTCTGAAAATTCATGATTCTGGGATAAATATCCTATTCTCATTGATGGACTTTTTATTATCTCTCCAATTTCATTTGGATTATTTTCAGCTCCGTCAACTCTTTCTTTCCCAAGAAGCATTCTTATAACAGTAGACTTGCCGACACCATTAAGTCCGACAAGTCCTATTTTATCTTTTTCTTCTATGGAAAAGCTTATATCCTTCAGTATAAAATCTCCTGCAAACTGTTTATATACTTTATTAAATTGTACTAAACTCATTTTTTCTCCTCTAGTTTTTTGTTGCCATGACAGCATCAATTGCAAGAATTATTGCCATTATGGATATTTCATTCTTTTCATCTTCTATGTCAAGCATATATGAGTCACCCCATGTCATCCATTCTTTCTTTATATTTGCAATCTGATCTCCTCTGTCTATATCTGTTATATTATATTCGTGAGCCCACATGTCTCCGTTTGTTACCCAGTTTTTCCCTACTATTTCATATTTTGGTTTTAAAAAACTGAATTTCTTATGAATTTCAGCAATCTTTTCCCCTCCCACATATACAAAAAATTTAGGCAGTAAATTCATAAGTTTCTGTTCTATATATGCAACTTCCTCTTTCTCCATATTATAAACATGAAATTTTTTACCTAGTGACAGTATTTTCCCTTCGACAAAATACTTGTCATTTCCTTCTTCATCCTTTATTGTGAATTTATCCTTAATTGAAAATACCTTCTGTTTAATATAAAGTTTCATGATACATTTTCTCCCTTCAGTTTTTTATTTATATTTAATTTATTGAAACCTTTTTTATTAGTGTTCTTTCTATTCCTCTTTATTTTCCATGCGATGAAAGTTCACTTGCCAGAGTTGAACCAAGAATAAGGGCTCCTCCAATAATTGTAAATATATCAGGTTTTTCCCTTAGAATTATTATTGAAAGAAAAATGGCAACAATAGGATCTATATAACTGAAAATAGCTATTGTATGTGCTTTCAGTTCCTTTATTCCTGAAAAATAAAGCCCATATGTTATCCCCGTATTTACAATTCCCACAACTCCAAGCAATATAATTGTTATAAAACTGAAAGTCAGTTCCCCCATATTCTGAGTCAGCAACGTATATGGTGTTAATACTGCTACAGCGATTCCAAGCTGCATAATTGTCATTGCATAGGAAGATATCTGTTTCAGGTGTTTATTTAGAATAATAACTGTCGCATATATTACAGCTGCCCCTAATCCAAACAATACTCCTGTTATCTGAAAATTTCCAATACTTCCTCTTTTAAAAATTCCAGATACAAAAATCATTCCTACAAGAGCTACTACTACACATACACCCTGTTTCAAAGACAATTTTTCCTTCAGCACAAAAGGCGAGGCAATTATAACAAAAACAGGTGCCAGATAATAGCATAAAGTTGCTACTGCAACAGTTGTATGATGGTATGCTTCAAACAAAAAAATCCAGTGTATCCCAATAAGCATTCCAGATAAGCATAAAATTACCAGATTATTTTTTATCTCTTCATATGAAATTCTTATTTTTTTAATTCCAGTAAAAATTATTAGAAACAATGTACCTATAATTCCTCTTGCAAGTGCTATTACACTTGATGGCAGCGGAATGCTCCTTACAAATATTCCAATTGTTCCAAAAATAAACATCGCCGCCACAAGTCTTATCTTGGCACTTTTTTCATTTTGCTCATTTTTCTGACCGTCCATTTTGATGTCCTTTCGTGTTCTATCTTCCCTTATGTTTTTCTCTTCGCAAAGTTATTATATAATATTTTTATAC
>CAJPML010000102.1 GCA_905371725.1 Leptotrichia sp. oral taxon 215 | reverse complement strand
GTAAATATATTATAAATTATTTTTTCGATTCTGTCAATTTTTATTTGATAAAGTTCTAAAATTTTTAATCAGTATTTTTCTACATAGAATTTTCAGATACAGTAATTTATATTTTCCCATTCATAAATAAATTATTTATTCTATTTCCCTTCTTCCTTCAAGAGATCTTCCCAATGTTGCCATATCAGTAAACTCAATATTTCCACCCATAGGAATTCCACTTGCAATCTGAGATACTTTTATATCCTTATTTTTTATCATCTTTATAAGGTAAAGTGCTGTCGTTTCTCCTTCCATATCAGGATTTAAGGCCAGTATTACTTCCTGCACATCTTTCTCGTCAAGTCTTTTTATCAGTTCTGATATATTTAAATCTTCTATCGTTACTCCATTAAGAGGATCTATTTTCCCTCCAAGTACATGGTAAAGACCGTTATATGTCTCTGACTTCTCAAAAGCAATTATATCCTTTACACTCTCTACTACACATATAACACTTTTATCTCTTTTCTCACTTGAACAGATTTCACATATTTCACCTTCACACAAATTCCCGCAGATTGAACAGTGTTTTATGTTAGTATATGCTTCCCTAATAGTCGAAAGCATACTTTCGATTTCGATTTCACTTTTTCCAAGTATATCAAAAGCTATTCTCATAGCACTTTTTTTACCTATTCCAGGTAATTTCCCAAAAACTTCTATAAGCTCATCTAATTTTTTCATTATTTCACCTTTTATTACAATTTTTATAAATAAAGAGGAGCTTCTCACTCCGCAGCTCCCTTTATTTTATTTCTTTATCCATTTTTTTTATTTAATCTGAAATTTATTATTCTCCGATTCTTTCAATTTTGAATGTATTTGTTGTTCCAGTTTCAGAAATTCCTGTAACAAGTACTACTAAATCTCCATTTTTAACTTCTTCGTGAACTGAAGCGATTTCTTTAGCTTTTTTGAAGAAATCATCAGCTACATCAAGATTTTTTGCAACGTATGCTCTAACTCCTCTTACTAAAGCCAGTTGTCTTGCTGTCTGCTCACTATCTGTAAGAGCGATTATTGGTACTGTAGGTCCATATTTTCTTATCATTCTTGCAGCTCTTCCTGTTTTAGTCCAACAGATGATTAATTTTGCATCCAGTATTTCTGATGAACTTACCGCTCCTCTTGAAATTGCTTCTGTTACAGTTATATTCGCTGATTCAGGAATTTCAATATTTTTATATTTCTTAAATTCGTCAGTTCTTTTTGAAATATCCGCCATCATTTTAACAGCCTCTACAGGATACTTACCTTTTGCAGACTCTCCTGAAAGCATTACAGCATCAGTACCATCTAAGATAGCATTTGCAACGTCTCCTGCTTCTGCTCTTGTAGGTCTTGGATTTCTAATCATTGAATCAAGCATTTGTGTTGCAGTTATAACAGGTTTTCCAGCTTTGTTACATTTTCTTATCATCATTTTCTGCATAAACGGAACTTCTTCTGCAGGTATTTCTACCCCAAGATCTCCTCTTGCTACCATTATTGCATCACTTAATTCAAGAATTTCATCAAAGTTATCTACACCTTCTTGATTTTCTATTTTAGAAATAATCTGTATTTTTGATCCTCCATTGTCATCCAGAACTTTTCTAACTTCAGCAACATCTGATGCCTTTCTTATAAATGAAGCTGCAACAAAGTCAACTTCCTGTTCACAACCGAACTTTAAATCAGCTATATCTTTTTCAGCTAATGCAGGCAATCCTACAGAAACTCCTGGAAGGTTAACTCCTTTAGTTTCTCCTAATTCTCCTGTATTCTTTATTTCACATAATATTTCGTTACCTTTTATTTCCAGTACTTCCAAACCAACAAGTCCATCATCTAAAAGAACTGTATTTCCTGGTTTCAGATCATTTACGATTCCTGGATATGAAACTGATATTTTATCTTTGTTACCTACATGAGAATAATCTGTTGTAATTGTTATTTTATTTCCAGCTTCCAGTACGATGTCATTTCCACCTTCTAATTTTCCTGTTCTTATTTCAGGTCCCTTTGTATCAAGTAATATTCCTATATATCTTCCTGTGTTATCTGTTACCTGTCTAAGTCTTTCAATTCTTCCTCCATGTTCTTCATAATCCCCATGTGAGAAATTCAATCTCATTATATTCATTCCATTTTGAACTAATTTTTGTAACATTTCTGCACTTTCAGTTTTTGGTCCTATTGTACAAATGACTTTTGTCATTTTTATTTTCATATGTTTCATTTTTCCTCCTATAAATATCTTAAGTTTCTAAAAATAATTTTCATTGCCAGTAATTATAATGACAACATATTAGCTATTGCATAATCAGCAAATGAGCTTTTTGAATAATTTTCCCATGCATATGATAATGGGTGAGTAGTAATTTTTTCACTTTGAATTCCTACCATCAGTCCACCTTCACCTGCTACAAGTAATTCGACAGCTTTTACACCCATTCTTGTTGCAACTATTCTGTCAGATGCAGTAGGAGAACCTCCTCTTTGAACATGTCCCAAAATCGTAACTCTTATACTTGTATTTACCTTTTTTGAAAGCTCCTTCTGAATTTCTACAACATTTCCTACTCCCTCAGCTACGATGATTATATCATAAAGTTTTCCTTCTTCTCTTCTAAATTTAATTACTTCAGCCAAATCATCTATTGAAAATTCAACTTCTGGAATAAGAACTCCACTTGCTCCTCCTGCTATTGCAGAATAAAGTGCAAGATCTCCACAGTTTCTCCCCATAACTTCTATAAGATACGTTCTTTCATGAGAAATTGCTGTATCCTTTATTTTTGAAATCGCATCAAGTATTATATTCAAAGCTGTATCATATCCGATTGTATAATCTGTTCCTGCAACATCATTATCTATTGTTCCAGGTATTCCTATTGTCTTTATTCCGTGTTCTGTATATAAGTAATGTGCCCCGTGGAATGAACCGTCTCCACCTATTACAACTAATCCATCTATTCCTCTTTTTTTCAAGTTTTCTGCTGCTTTAGCTCTTATTTCGGGATCTTTAAACTCCGGCAATCTTGCCGACAGTAAAATTGTTCCTCCCTGATCTGCAATTCCACTTACATTAAGTGCTGTCATCTGAAATATCTGATCTTCATATAGACCTTTGTATCCTCTTTTTACACCGTAAACATCTATTCCTTTAGTCATAGCACTTTTAGCTACAGCTCTTACAGCGGTATTCATCCCCTGTGAATCTCCTCCACTTGTTAAAATTGCAATTTTTTTCATATTTTTTCTCCTTCTGTCTTTTCCGCTTTTCTATATCGGATAAATAATAGCATTTTTTTTACTTTTTTTCAATGTTTATTTTAAAAATTATCACTTGAATACACGTCTTATTAAATCATTGTCATATACAGGTTCAGCATGAATTAAAACCCTTTTTATATTTTTGTATTTGTGTTTTATAAATTTTGAGATTTTATTTGTTATTTCATGTGCTTCATCTATTGTTATTGACTTATTCATACGTACATCTATAAACAGGTATATATTCTTTCCAGAAGTTGTCATTCTAAAGTCATGAGCATTTTCTATTTCATCAAATTCTGAAAGATCTTTCCTTACACTTTCCAGAAGCTCTTCATCCTGTGAATCAAGAAGTATTAATGCATTATCTTTTATCAAGTTATAGCCTGAATACATTATGTATATCGCCACTGAAACTCCTACAAATACATCAAATACAGGATTTATCCTTGAAAGTAAAATTCCCATAAGAACTGAAATTGAAATGACTATATCTGCCTTATAATCTTCCAAAAGTGAATTTATCAGTGCTCCTCTGTAATCTTTTGTCTTATTTTTCATGAAAAACAGTTGAAATATTTTTATAACTATTACAATAACTGTTATAATTACAGGCATTGGAGAAGAAATAACTTCCCCTTTCATCTGAAAAAGCCCCATTATATTTTCCTTTATTATATCAAATGCCGTAATCATTATAAAAGTTCCAATAATCACACTAAAAACTGATTCTATTTTTCCATGTCCAAAGGGATGTTCCTCGTCTTCAGGATTTTCTCCGACCTTCAGACCAATAATTACCAGTATATTCGTTATAAGGTCTGAAAGCGAATTTAGTCCATCTGAAATAAGCGACACACTTCTAAAAATATTTCCTGAAATTATCTTCAGCAACGCAAGAACTATATTTATAACTATTGCAAATTTTGATACAAATATCATTCTTTTATTCTGTTTTCTTTCTTCCCTGAAATTTCCAAGCTCATAAAATCCATCCTTATTTTTTACAAAACGCTGTTTTTCAAGGAAATTATTCATCTGTTTATGATTTTCAACAACTAACGAGTCAAAGTTATTATTTATAAGCCAGTTTATAATGTATTTCAGAAGTATTGAGCCAAAACCGTTATTTCTAAGCTTTCTATTAACAAATATTCTTTTCAGGCATGCCTTTTCAGCAAGTTCAACTATTGCATACCCTAAAATCTTTTCATCTTCATTAATATAAAAAAGAGTGGTAGAACTATTTTCCTTTTGAAATACAAAATCCGGATCTAGTATTTTTAACTGCTGAAATATTTTCCTATTATCTCCATTTTTTTCCAATTGTAATATTTCCATATCAGTTCTCCTATGACAATTCAAATCACACGTGACAAAAAAATAGCAATGAGGAACTCCTTTCTTGCTATGTTATCAACATTATTGTAATCATTTTAATTCAACTATTATTATTTGTCATACATCGAACCTTCGAGAGAATCTTACCACCGGTTTCTTACACTAAAGACTCAAAAACAGCTACCCTGTAAACCTAGAGAAATCAACTTAGTGCTGCTTCGTTCCCGCTCTGACACGGTTCGCTGACTCTCTACAATACAGGACTATTTTCTCAACATCCTTAATGCAAGGCTTTGATACTAAAATTTCCCTTAGGTCCGACATCACCTCTACTAAAGCGGGTTGTAGATACAGGGCACCGCTAACTCCCCGGC
>CAJPML010000101.1 GCA_905371725.1 Leptotrichia sp. oral taxon 215 | reverse complement strand
GTATAGAGGGAGGCTTAATGCCCTCATTGTAAATTAAGTTATATTTATTTTTTTAATATATTTTCTTGATTTTTAACAAATTTAAATCCTTCTTCTCCATTTCTCAGTGCTAATTCAGTTGCAAATTTTTCAGCCTGTTTTGGAGACATTTTAGCTATTTTTTTATCTAATTGATTTTGTTCAGCTATTTTTTTATCTTCATAACTTCTGATTTTATTAAAGAAATCAGCCTGTTCTTTGGCAGAAACTTTGTTCATTGTAGTGTTTACAGTTTCTGATACCCAGTAATAGGAATTAGGATCGTACTTTCCACCTTTTACATGATACGCATCATAAGTAGCATTTATATTTCCATAGAATGGAACATATGGTGAATATTTTGAGCTTGCCATTGTAAGCCACATGATTCCTCCAACATTTGCAGGTAAGTCTTTTTTAATTTGGAAAATATGTGATTCAATAACGTTTTCATTATTTATAGGATATTTATAGTCATCACCTTTTTTTCCATCCATTTGCGGTTTGAAGTTTGTATTTTCAAGACGGTTTCTTAAAACAGCCATTACATCCTGTAAAGTTATTTTTTTATCAGAAGACTGGAAGAATTCAAATCTGTCATCGTTATAGCTAATTTTAGCTTTAGGATTTAACTGTAGAATTCCTGAGTAGGCACGAGAACGGTTTCTTTCAGCAAATTCAGGTGCATAAGATTTGGCAAGATGCATTTTTCCATTTACTGTAACATAGCTTCCTGCATCTTTTGCAACTTTTTCTATATCATCGGATTTTATTACATTGTTTTTATCATTTAAATCAATAGTTCCTAAGAAGTATGTGTTAGGAAAAACTGAAAATTTATCATCAGGATATTTTATGGCAACAAACTGATGTCCTGAATAGATTTCAATATACCACATTTCTTTTTTATCAGCTATTACAAGGATATTTCCTTCAGCAGCACCTTTAGTTTTGATAATTTCAGCCAAACGTAAAACTCCTTCTCTTGCAGTTTTTACATATGGGAGAATAACAGTAGGCATAGCAGATTCAGCCAGTCCGTCTTTTACATAAGGATCTATTTTTTTGATTTTGTCATTAGAATCAGCAGAAACTGTAGTATCAATAGCTACACCAAATTCGTTGTATCCTGCTTCATCAAATATTCCTTCTTCAGGAGTAACATCAGGAACGGAAATGTATTTGTATCTAGTTTCAGGAAGTGGATAAGTGAATCCGTTACTTGCATCTGTAAAAATTTCTCCAGGTTTATTTTTACCTCCTTCATGGACAATAAAGTTTTTATTGTGTTCAGGCTCAGCTAGAAAGTCTTCGTTACGTCCGAAAATAAAACTTCCATCTGATGTGAGTCCTTTTCCTACAATAACTCCGGTACATGCAAGAATATATGTTGAAAATTCAAGCATCAAAATAAACATTGTCAATAAGAACATTGTTTTTCTGAATTTCATGTCATCATCTCCTATAAAAATTATTGAATACCATTTATAGTATAATTTGAAAAAAAAATTAATATGGAAAATTTTCAATGATTTTTTTGTATATTTGATATATTTTAGAGAAAATAAATTGTAATTGAAAAAATATTAGTTTTTCACTATTGTAAAATTTTGGGGTAACCATTCTTCAGATAAAAGTTTAAAACAGACAGGATAAAAATGATATTGTAAAAAAAATATAAATATAGTAAAATAAGAAGTAAACGAATAGAATTTTTTTCATTTTACACATTTCATAAAGTAACATATAAATTTATTTTGGAATTGGAGGGAAAAGCAGTGTTCAAATACAGTATTGACACATTAATCTCAAAAGAAGAAATATCAGAAAAGGTGAAAGAACTAGCACTTCAGATTGACAACGATTATAAAGAGGAAAAAATTTTATTAGTTGGACTTTTACGTGGTTCGGTAATATTTTTAAGTGACCTTGTGAGGGAACTGAAAACAGAAGCAACTCTTGATTTTATGGTTGTATCGAGTTATGGAAACGAATTACATAGCTCAAGAGATGTAAAAATAAAAAAAGATCTCGAAGAAGATATTAGTGGCAGAAATGTAATAATCGTTGAAGATATAATAGATACAGGGCATACATTGAAGAAAGTTCTGGAAATGCTTAAAATTAGAAATCCAAAAAGTATTAAAATATGTACATTGCTTGACAAGCCTGAAAAAAGGGAAGTCGAGATAGAAGTGGACTATACAGGATTTAAGATACCTGATGAATTTGTAGTTGGGTATGGAATAGATTTTGCACAGAAGCATAGGGATTTATCTTATATTGGTATCGTAAAAAAAGAGGAGGAGTAATAAATGGAAAATAAAACTTTTGTAATTGTAGGAACACAATGGGGAGATGAAGGAAAAGGGAAAATAATAGATGTTCTCTCACCTAAGGCTGATTATATCGTAAGATTTCAGGGAGGAAATAATGCCGGTCATACTGTTGTTGTAAATGATGAGAAGTTTATTTTACATCTGCTTCCTTCAGGTATTATAAATTCACAGGGAAAATGTGTTATTGGAGCAGGAGTAGTTGTTGACATTGAAGTACTTTTAAAAGAAATAGAAGAACTGGAAAAAAGAGGAAGAAATCTTGATAAATTGTTTATAGACGAAAGAGCTCATGTAATAATGCCTTATCATATTGAGATTGACAAGGCAAAGGAAGAAGCAATGGGAGCAAATAAAATAGGAACTACACAGAGAGGAATAGGACCTTGCTATATTGACAAGATTGCAAGAAATGGAATAAGAATAGGAGATTTGCTTGAACCTGAAAGATTCAGGGATAAACTTGAATGGAATGTAAAAGAAAAAAATGATATGCTGACAAGATACGGAAAAGATACATTTGAACTGGAGGAATTATACGAAAGATTTATGAAACTTGCAGAGAAGATAAGACATAGAATAATAGATGGAGTTGTGGAAATAAACGAAGCAATTGAAGAAGGAAAACAGGTTTTATTTGAAGGTGCTCAGGCATTAATGCTTGACATTGATTATGGAACATATCCTTATGTTACTTCATCTTCACCAACCGCTGGAGGAGTAACAGTAGGTACAGGAGTTTCTCCTAAAAAGATAAATCGAATTCTTGGGGTTATGAAGGCATATACAACGAGAGTAGGAGAAGGACCATTCCCTACAGAGCTTAATGATGAAACAGGAGAGAAGTTAAGAACTGTAGGACATGAATATGGTGCAACTACAGGGCGTCCTAGAAGATGCGGATGGCTTGACCTTGTAATAGGAAGATATGCTGTACTGATAGATGGACTGACTGATATTGTACTGACAAAGCTTGATGTACTTACTGGATTTGAAACGATAAAAGTAGCGGTTGGATATGAAATTGATGGAAAAGTTTATCATTCTTATCCTGGAAATTTAAGAAAATCTAAAACATTGAATATAGTTTATGATGAACTTCCTGGATGGACTGAAGATATTACACAGATAAAGAATTATGATGAACTTCCTGAAAACTGTAAAAAATATGTAGAATATATAGAAAAGAAATTAAAATGTAATGTATCCATGATTTCAGTAGGACCTGAAAGAAGTCAGAATATTTATAGATATGATTTGACTGAAATTGTGAAGTAATTTTTAGGAGTTGATGGAATATTGAAGAAATTATTAATTTTAATTAGTATATTACTCTTTTCAACCTTTGCAATGGCTGAAAATGGTGATAAAGAAGTAGAACAGGCAAGAGAATTTTTTTATCAGAAAGATTTTAAAAGTGCAGAAAAATTATATTTGTCTGCAATTGATAAAGGAAATATAATAGCTTTAAATGATTTAGGAACTTTGTATTATTTAAAAGAAAATTATTCAGAAGCTAAAAAATATTTTCAAAAATCAATAGATAAAGGTGGAACAGTTGCATTATTTAATTTAGCTGAAGTTTATAGAATTGAGAATAACTTTCCTCAAGCTGAAAAATATTATTTGCAGGCAATAAAGAAAGGCGAAACACAGGCATACAATAATTTAGCACTTCTTTATTCTGAAAATGGGAAACTTGAAAAAGCAGTAGAGTATTATTTAAAAGCTGGAGAAAGTGGAGATGTTAAAGGATATTACAATTTAGGAAATTTGTATTTTCATAACTATGATGATTTGAAAAAAGCTGAAAAATATTACTTGAAAGCGGCGGAACAGAATCATCAAAATTCTATAAGAATGTTAGGATTTATTTATCAAAGATTAGAAGATTATAAGAAAGCTAAGGAATATTATTTAAAAGCTTTGAAAAATAATGAAAATGATGGTCTTCTTGTAAACTTAGCTTTAGTTTATGAAAAATTAGGAGAAACAAAAAAAGGCGAAGAAACTCATTTGAAAGCAATTAAAAAAGGGTTTGTTGAAAGTATGTATAACTTAGCAAGTTTTTATGAAGAAAATGGAAAAATCGAAGAGGCTAAAAAATGGTATAAAAGAGCTTTGGAAAATGGAATAGAACCTGCAAGGGAAGAACTGGAAAAATTAGAAGGAAATAAATCAGATAAGCTTAAAAATGCAGCAATTTCTAATATTTCTTTTGATACGCTTACATTAAAATTAGTTGGTCATGGATTATTGAAAACCAATGAAAATGAGATAGAATTAGAATATCAGAATTTTAGGGCAATTGGAAAAGATAAAAAAGTATATACTGAAAAAGATTTTCAAATAAATGGTAAAAAGCCTAAAATTGTAGTAAGCAAGGTGGTATCTACTAAAATGATAAGAAATTTTATTGAAATTGATGAAAAAATATACATAGTTGGTTTTTTAGATGAAACCAATGAAAGAAAAAAAGGAGACCAACTATGAAAAGTCAAGAACTTTTAAAAAAAATTTCAAATAAAAAATTTAGGCATAACAAAATTAGAGATTTAAGCTCCTGATTTTTCCGACAGTTGAAATTTAGTGGGTACTATCTTAAATTTTCTTCCTGATAAATAATATTTTTCTTTATCAGTGTAAATATAACTCTTACCAGTTTATGTGCAACATGT
>CAJPML010000100.1 GCA_905371725.1 Leptotrichia sp. oral taxon 215 | reverse complement strand
GTCTTTTCATCATAGAATATCCCATTTTTATAAATAATGTTTGCTGTTTCATCTTTCTTATCAGTTCCGTTTCCATAAAATTCCAGTCTATAAGTTCCTCTCCATACATTTTCCTTTTTATCCTTAGTGAGCTTTATATGGAGAATTTCTCTTCGTGTAACAAGAAGAAGCTTATATTTATTATCGTTTCCACAAAATTCATCCAATGTCTTTTTATTATTATATGCACTGATAATTTTCTTATTTGTGCTGTTAATTGTTTCTATATTATGTTTTCTTATAAGGAATGATAAAATGATGAAAAATGCAATCATTACACCAACTAGCATTCCAATATAAGATTTTTTCATTTTTATATTCTTTTTCCACATTAAAATTCCAACAATAAATATTATTAGCTGAAAAATCATAAAAGCCGATATTAAAACAATATTATCAAATAAGAGAAGTTTCCATATAAATAATAACAGATTTTTTGAATAATAATTACAGATAGTAACTAAACTGCTTAACATTACAGAAATAAATATTATTCTTTTTTCACTTATATTTTTTAATATACGTTTTATTTTATAGCCAAATACAAAATTCATTATTGTAAAAATGATTATTTCAAAAAAATACGCCACTGTTAAAAATGCAAATTCTTCTTCAACTTTTATCCATGAATAATAAGAGTTTATAACATTATCATTCAGAGGAACAAGTACAATTAGAAGAATTCCTGCTAAAAAAAATGGAAATACAAACTGAAACAGTAAATATAAAATTGAAAATTTTACTGTTTCCTTATGTATCACATTATTATCATTATTTTCCATTTTTCTCCTTTCATAACTTGAAAATTATCGTATCTATTCTGTTACATTCTAAACAGCAGCTTTACAATGTCAAACGCAAGAATTGTAACCATAGATACGAGTATTACTCCCCCCAGACCCATTTTTTTCAATGAAAAATATACAATTACACCTATTCCTGCAAAAACCTTAATCAGCCCAAATGCTCCTGTTCCTGTTGAAGTAAATATATCAGGAAAAATTAACAGTATTAGAACAGTATAAGGCAATGCCTCAAAAAATTTATTTATAAACGGATTATTTTCAGGTAATTTTACAAACAACGGCAATAATTTAAATGACAAAGTTATTAACGCTGTTATTATAAGTAATTGAACTAATAAAATTTCACTCATTTTCTACTGTCTCCTTTTCACTTTCTTCCTTATAATGTCTTAACGCATATATCGAACTTGCTGTAATCATAATTATTATTAAAGTCCATCCCTTGCTTATATCCTTCAGTACAGGGGCAAACATGAAAAGAAGCTTTAATCCTATAGCCGTAATAATTACTTCTGCATATTTAAGACTGTTTGTTAATGAACTTACAAGAAGGCTTAAAAATGTAGCATATAGCATAAAATTCAGACTTGCCGCAAAAACTTCCGGAATCAGATTACCAAAAAGCGAACCTGCAATTGTTCCTACACCAAAAAGAACGTAAGGCATTGTATTGACTCCTATTACATACCATGCATTTGTAGCCTTTCTTATTGTGAGATATGCAACAGCTTCATCAGTAAGTCCTATTCCCATCAATATTTTTTCAAATAGAGTAGTCTTATTTGAAATTTGCCTGAACATTATTATATTCAGCAACGTATATCTTAAATTTATTACAAAAATTGAAACTATTATTTCAACAGGTGTGGATTTCAGTTCATACACCATTTTTAAAAAAGCTGTCTGTGCACTTCCAGCATAGAGTCCAAATGACATTACTATAGCTGTAAACAGCTTCATTCCAAAATTTTTTGAAATAAGTCCTATTGTTATCCCAAAAGGAGTATAAGCAATACCTATACCCATTCCGTCCCTTAACCCCTTTAAATAATTTTCTAACTTCCCGTTATGTGCCATTTTCTACTTTATAACTCCTTATCTAAATTAACTTTATAACTTTTATTTATACTTTTCTCTTAAAATTGTTTTACTCCTCAACATTTAAAATTTTTAATATTTTCCCGCATTGTCGTAGTCGACTTTAGTCGCGAAGACCGCGGGTAGCGGGAGCATGAGGGCGGCAATGAGCCCTCATAAGGTTTATTTCAATAGCCCCCAATTCTTTGCCACACTTCCATTCGCTCTCAGTCTTATATCTTCAAACTTTATTGTTCCTTCCATAATTTCCTTTATTTTTTCCATATATTTTTCCGAAACTTCATCTTTAACCTCAAATATAAGTTCATCATGAACCTGAAGCAGCATTTTTATATCATCATTATTCTTAAATTCATCATAAAGCTTTATCATCACTTTTTTTATAATATTTGCAGCAGTTCCCTGAACAACAGTATTTACTGCCATTCTGTTTGCCTGTGCCTGAAGATTTTTATTGCTCGAATTTATGTTGTTAATATATCTTCTCGTTCCATAAAGCGTTTCTACAAAGCCATTCTGTCTTGCATTTTCTAAAACATTTTCAAGAAATTTCTTTACTTTCGGATACTGTTCAAAGTAGGTTTTTATATATTGGGAAGCATCAGCCACTGGTATTTTCAGCTCCTTTGAAAGCCCGAAAGGAGTTTTCCCATATAAAATACTAAAATTTATCACCTTTGCTATACTTCTTTGCTCCCTTGTTACCTGCTCTTCATCTGTCTTAAAAAATATTTTTCTTGCTGTCAGATCATGCAAATCCTTGTCTTTTTTATACGCAAGAAGAAGATTTTCATCCTTTGACAGCTCAGCCAAAACTCTCAGTTCAATCTGGGAATAGTCAAATGAAACCAGACTCCATCCATCTTGGGAAATAAAGCCTTTTCTTATTTTAATTCCTTCATCCGTTCTTACAGGAATGTTCTGAATGTTAGGATTGGCAGAAGACAGCCTTCCTGTTGATGTTCCATTTTGATTAAATGTAGTATGAATTCTGTCATCTTCATCTGCAAGTTTAGGCAACGGTTCCACATAAGTTGAAAGAAGCTTAGTAAATCCTCTGTATTCTAACAGTTTTTCAGCTATTTCTATCCCTCTTAATGCTAAAACTTCCAAAACCTCCACATCAGTAGAATATCCTGTCTTAGTTTTTTTGACCGGCTCTATCCCCATTTTTTCAAATAATATTTCTCCCAACTGTTTTGGTGAACCTATATTAAAGGTTTCTCCCGAAAGGGAATATATTTCCTTTTCTAGTTTTTCGATGTTTTCCTGCAATTCTTTCTTATAATTTTCAAAATATTTTTTATCAATTTTTATTCCAAAATTTTCCATACTTGCCAGAACAGGTACAAGCTTATTTTCCAGATTTTCAAAAATATCGTGTAAATCTTCTGTTCTTAATCTGTCTTCCAGTATTACTTCCAGTCCCTTTATATAAAAGGCTCTTTTCCATAAAAATTCAGCTTTTTCTTTATTATCAACTTCAACTATTTTTCTTTTCTTAAACTGTTCCTCAAATTTTTCAAGATTTACTCCCAATTCAGAAAAAATTATATTTTCAAGATCCTGTGAGCTTTCAGTTCCAAGAACATACCACGCCAACATGACATCAAAATATTTTTCACAGTTAATTCCTGTTTTTATGTATTCTTTTACATTATAGGCTGTTATTCTTTTTAGACTTAATATTCTGTATATTTCCTCAACAGTATCACCAGTAGCTTTTTCATCATTTAATAAAACTATATTTTTAATGCTGTCACATACTGCAAGTCCAAATTCATTTCCGAATAATGCTATTTCATTATCCATTTCTGATAGAACTTTTGCCGCCTCATTCCATTCTATTACTTCTCCCGTAATTTCAGTCAGATTTTCCTTCAAAATTTCTTCTGAATTTGCACTTTCACTATTTCTGTGTGGATGATTGGCAACTCCTCCAAACAATGAATTTTCTTCAGTATTGCTTTTTTCTCCATTTTTTGAATCAGCAACAGATTTTTTAAGCTGATTTTCAATAGCTGCAGCAAACTTTTTAAATTCCATTGTTTTATATATTTCAAGTAACTTATTCAAATCTTTATTTTCGAGTTTTAATTTATTCTTATCATATTCTATTTCTATGTCTTTATATACAGTTGCAAGCTTTCTGCTTAAAAAGGCATTTTCCTTATCCTCAATAAGTTTTTCCTTTCTTTTTCCCTTTATTTCATCAATATGTTCATAAAGTCCTTCAAGATTTCCATATTTATTTATTAATTCAACTCCTGTTTTCGGACCTATTCCTGAAACTCCCGGAATCCCGTCCGAAGAATCTCCCATCAAACCAAACAGATCAGGAATTTTATCAGGGGTAACTCCAAGATATTCTATAACATCCTCATCTGTTCTTATATATTTAAATAATGAACTTTTCTTATCTCCTTTTCCTAGCAGGGCAATATTTATTTTTCCGTTGACAAGCTGAGCCAGATCTTTATCTCCTGTTACAATGTAAACTTCTATTTCCTCATCTGTATCTTCAGAAAATTTTGTAGCAAGTGTCGCCATAACATCATCTGCCTCATAGCCATCTATTTTATATTTTGGTATTTTATATCCTTCAAGTACAGACATTATGTATTCCTGCTGTGCTACAAGATCATCAGGCATACTTTCCCTATGTGCCTTATACGTTTCCAATTCTTCAGATCTTTTTAACTCGCTTCTTTTTATATCGAGACAGGCAACAAGGTAATCAGGAGAAAATTCCTTTAATACCCCTTCCAGAGTATTTACAAAACCATAAGTTGCTCCTGTTGCCAAGCCTTTTGAATTTCTCATTCCCATTAGAGCAAAATGAGTTCTATACATAATTGCACTTGTATCCAGAATAACTGCTTTTTTCATATGTATCCTTTCATTTTTCACAATATTAATAATTACATTTCTATTATTATAACATATTTGCTAAAATACTTGATATATAATTTTATTTATTTTTTAAAAAACAACCGTTTTTTGCCTTGACTATTTTGCTTTTTTAAGGTAAAATTATTTTGACATATAAATGGCTTATATTAATATATCTAAATATACCGTTAATTTATCCATAAT
>CAJPML010000099.1 GCA_905371725.1 Leptotrichia sp. oral taxon 215 | reverse complement strand
GTGAAATTATAAATAATTCATAAATATAGTTTTCACATTATTTTTCAATTTTTTAAGACAGCATCATTTTTATTCAATATTGTAAGGATTATTTATTTAAAGTGTTAGAATTTTTCTCCCAGTTCCTTTTCAAGCAATGGAATCAGATATCCATAATTTTCCTTTTCCATATCCTTTAAAGGAATAAATCTTAGTGCAGCACTGTTTATACAGTATCTGAGACCACCTTTGTCAATAGGTCCGTCAGGAAAAACATGGCCAAGGTGGGCGTTTCCACTTCTGCTTAGGACTTCAGTCCTGATCCTGCTGAGGCTTGTATCTTCTGCATAGTTTACAACATCTTTCTGGATAGGTTTTGTAAAGCTTGGCCATCCACAGCCTGAATCGTATTTATTTGTGGAAAGGAATAGCGGCTCTCCTGTTGTAATATCAACATATATTCCCTTATCTTCATTATCCCAGTATTCATTTTCAAAAGGATGTTCAGTGTATTTGTTTTGAGTCACATTATACTGAAGACTGGACAGTCGGCTTTTCAGCTCACTGTCATCAGGTTTTACATATTCATCAGGATCAATAAGAAAAGTATTGACAGCATTAAGGTTTATGTGGCAGTATCCTCCGGGATTTTTATCCAGATAGTCCTGATGATATTCTTCTGCAGGAATAAAGTTTTTTAGAGGTTCCATTTCCACCTGAATTTTATCAGTGTACTTTTTCTGCTCCTCTGCAATTTCCTGAAGAATAGTTTCCAGGTCTTTAGAATCTGTATAGTAAATTCCTGTACGATACTGTCTTCCTCTGTCATTTCCCTGTTTATTTATGCTTGTAGGATCTATTACCTGAAAATAGAATTTGAGTAATTTTTTTAGTGAAAGCTTTTCAGTATCATATTTTATATGTACAGTTTCTGCATGATCTGTACTGTGAAGTTCCCTGTAACTTGTATTTTCTGTTTTTCCGTTTGCATATCCTGCAGTTGTTTCAATGACACCGTAAATCTTTTTTGTATATGCTTCAATTCCCCAGAAACACCCTCCTGCAAGATATATTTCCTTTATATTTTTTGTATCAGATATTTTTGTAATTGAATCTTCCATTTTAATTTCCTTTCTCTTACCCTGTTTTCAAAGTATTGGGATTTATAATTTATTTTAAGGCTTCAGCCAGTATTCTGTAAGAAGTTTCAAGCTGACTTATTTCTGACATGTAACTTACAGCCATTATTTCATCAGGCTGGTATTTACTCTTTACTTCATCCCATTTTCTTTTTATCGTTTCTTTTGTTCCCATTAAATTTATTCCCATTTTTGACTGCAGGAATATTTTTTCTGCCGAAGTCAGTTTATCTGAAAAGTTTTCATCAGGCAACGGATAAAGCCCTTTTTCTCCCATGCTCATATTAAGCATTGCCTGCTGAGTGGCAGTATAGAGTCTTTCAGCTTCTTTATCAGAGTCTGCACCATGAGCGAGAACTCCAAGAATGACATAAGGTTTTTCCAGACATTTTGAAGGGACAAAACTTTCCCTGTAAATCTTTATTGCTTCTTCTGCGGCATCCGGAGAAAAATGTCCTGCAAAGGAATAAGGCAATCCAAGTTCTCCCGAAACAGAAGCAGAGTGTATGGAGCTTCCAAGCATGAAAATAGGTACATTTGTATTTATTCCTGGATAAGCTGAAACAATGCCCTGTTCCTCTTCGCTTCCCATAAATCTCTGTATATCTTTAATAGCCTCTACAAATTTACTTGTTCTTACATATTGAGTTCTGTAGATAAGAGCGGCAGTATCAGAATCAGTTCCAGGAGCACGTCCTATACCAAGGTCAATTCTTCCCGGATAAAGAGTTTCTAGAGTTCCATATGTTTCTGCCACCTGCAGGGAAGTATGGTTTGGAAGCATTACTCCTCCTGCTCCTACCCTTATTTTTTCTGAATTTGCAAGTAAATGTTGTATAATAAGGGCTGTAGCGGAACTTAGTACTCCTCTGAAATTATGATGTTCCGCAACCCAGTAACGGTGATATCCTAATTTTTCCACTATTTTAATAAGCTCTGTAGCTCTGTTTATTGCATCAATATCTGTATCATTCTGAAATTTTGGAACAAGATTTAGTACAGAAAGTTTTACATTTTTATTTTCAGTCATATTTCTCCTCCTCATTATATTTGTATATAAAAATATAATACTACTTTTAAAAAGGATTGTCAATAGTACATAAAAATATAATTCCAAAATTTATTTTGAAAGTTCTTTTACTGCATTTTCTAGCTGATTTAAGGCTTTTTCAAGCACTGAACGTGGACAGGCAGTATTTATTCTCATGAATCCTTCAAGATCTTTCTGGAAGGATCTTCCGGGATTAAGTCCCAGTTTCGCCTTTTTTAACATAAACTCTTCAAGTTCAGCCTGACTGAATCCAAAATCCTTACATAGCTGTCTGCAGTCAAGCCAGACAAGATATGTTGCCTGTGGGATATTCGGTTTAATCTGTGGAATGTTGTCCTTACAGTAATTGTAGACAAACATGATATTATCTTCAAGATATTTTTTCAGCTGAACAAGATATTCCTCCCCTTCGTTGTATGCGGCAATTGTTGCAACCAGATTGAAAGGATTGTTTCTATGTACTTCCAGATCCTTCCAGAATTTATCAAATTTACTTTTTTCTTCAAGATTGTTAAAAACAATAGTTGCACATTGAAGTCCTGCCACATTGAAGGCTTTTCCTGTGGAAGTACATGTAATAGTATTTTTTCTTATTTCTTCTGACACACTTGCCATAGGAATATGCTTGTTATCCCACAAAGTAAGGTCAGCATGGATTTCATCTGAAATAACAGGAACATTGTATTTTACGCATAAATCTCCAATTGATTTAAGTTCCTCATAAGTCCATACGTGACCAATCGGGTTTTGGGGATTACAGAAAATAAGAAGTTTTGGATGTTCCTTCAGTTTTTCCTCAAGATCCTTTAAATCAAGGGAGTAAACACCGTCTTTTTCAATGAACCTGTTTTCGATAACAACTCTTTCATTATCAAGATTGATGTCATAAAATTCAGAATAGACAGGTGTCTGAATAAGTATCTTATCCCCTTTTTCAGAAAATTGTCTTACTAATGCTCCTAAAGCCGGAACAATACCGATACTGAAGCTTAGAAGTTCTTTTTTTGGTTCCCAGCCAAATCTTTTTTTCTGCCAGTTTATAAAAGATTCAAAATATTCATCAGGACGGTATACGTATCCAAAAACACCATGTTCTGCTTTCTTCCTTACGGCGTTGACAACAGGTTCGGCAGTTCTGAAATCCATATCTGCAATCCATAGGGGAATGACATCATCCACTCCGAATTTTTTTATTAATTCGTTGTATTTTGTAGCATGGTTATTTTTTCTGTCTATTATTTCATCAAAATTATATTTCATTGGAATTATCCTTTCGCTTTTTATATAGTTGTTCTCAGTATTTCAAAATCTCCTTTTAAAGAGATCTTCATATGAGGAGGTACCAGAACTGATTCACCTTTCTGAATATCAAGGGCAGAGTCACTACTTTCGATATTTCCCTTTCCTTCAAGTATGGAGTAGATAATCATGCTTTCTTCATTGATATCCTCAAACTTTCCTTCAACTTTTACCTTATCAATGCTGTAATATTTTTTCTTTATTATATTCTTTCTCGTTTCACCATTTTCAAATTGAGTTTTTCTTATATCTGCCTTTTTCCCAAAGTCTATCACTTCAGCCGCATCATCAATGTGAAGTTCCCTTTTCTTACCATTTTCAATACGGTCAAAATCATATATTCTGTATGTTACATCAGAATTTTCCTGTATTTCTGCAAAAAGAACACTTCCCGTAAGTGAGGCATGTACCATTCCAGGAGTTATGTCCACCAGGTCTCCTTTCTTTACAGATATTTCTTCAAACATTCCGGAAAAATCATTGTTTTTGGCTTTTTCTAAAAATACTTCTTTTGTAATTCCAGGTTTCATCCCCATTATAAGGACGGCATCATCACTTGCTTCCATGATATACCATGATTCACTTTTTCCAAGCTCGTTATGTTTTCTGTTGGCAACTTCATCATCAGGGTGAACCTGTATGGAAAGTCTGTCGTTTACATCAAGGTATTTAATAAGTAGAGGAAATCTTTTTCCATATTCATTATAAACTTTCTCACCTACAAGTTTTCCTTTATATTCATTATAAACTTCCTGCAGTGTTTTTCCTGCAAGAGGTCCGTTTTCAACAATACTCATTCCATTAGGATGAGCAGAAATTTCCCATGATTCACCAATATTTTTATTCTCAGGCAAAGTCATGTTCAGCTTTGTTTCGAATTCCCTTCCACCCCACACTTTTTCAATAAAAACCTTCTTAAATTTCATAGGATATAGCATAAAATTGCTCCTTTCATTTTTAAAATCTCTATTAATTAAATACGTTTATAATAAATCAGTCTTAATTATATTATATACTTATTTTTTCATCAGTCAATCTTTTTTGTGTAAAACCTGTTTACAGCTTTTTCTCCTGCAAGTACTGAAAATATGCCAATTATAAGTCCTGCAATAATATCGCTTGGGTAGTGTACACTTAGGTACATTCTTGAAAATGCAATGAATATTCCGGTAATCAGTACAGGTATAAAATATTTTTTTATATGCCTGAAAAAGACAAATATCATTACAAAGGAAGCGGCTGTATGTCCCGATGGAAATGAATAATCTTTAGGCGCCTTAATTAGAAGTATAATGTCGGCTATTTCAGTAAAAGGCCGTGATCTTTGTATCATAGGCTTCAAAATGCTATTTACGGCCAGTGAACAGATAGCCAGCGAAACAAAAGCCAGAATTCCTATTTTTCTGTATTTTTTATTTAGGAGAAGTATCAGTGCAATAGCAATCCATACCGTTCCGTGATCTCCCAAATTTGTAAAAAATATCATAATTCTGTTAAACAGCTCAGAATTTAAATTATGCTGGAATCTATAAATTTTTTCTACAACTAATATGTCAATATTCTGTATAAAATTAAACATGTTTCTGTGAAATTATATTAGAGTATTTAAAAA